>JAFGRT010000029.1 GCA_016935015.1 Acidobacteriota bacterium
CGGTGCGCTCACCTCTCCAATCGTCTCGAAGACTTCTGGGCACAACAGGCCTCCGCTTAAAAACCCTCTTTTATGTCGCAGGCCCGAGCCAGACCCTTGACGCGTCCGGGCCTGTTGCCTCGGCACGCATCTGCTTGTCTGTCGACAAGGCCACAACTGCGGCGTGTGCGAACGTTACGGGATGCCGTGCTCCCGCTTATAGGCGGACCAGTTGTCCTTCAACCAGCAAAAGGAGGTGAAGTCATCGAGGCGCTGGCAAAACGGATTGGTCTCCCGTTCCTCGTCGATGGTACTCGAAGACCGGACACCATAATCATGCCCCGGCCAGACACTGATCTCAGCGGGCAGCGTCATCAACCGTCGCAGGCTTTCGAACTCCTGGCGGGTCGCTTCGCGGCTGTGGGTGCCGCCCACTTTGCCGACAAAAAGCGTGTCACCGGTCATCAGCCGGTTACCGCTCAGAACACACATGGCGTCCGGGGTGTGGCCCGGCGTGAGCAGGAATTGCAGCCTCACCTCACCCAGCGGGAGCACGTCGCCGTCGGCGACCTGGATATCGCCTTTACCCGTCACCCTGCTGAATACGGTTTTGACCCCAGAAACCGCCTGTACCCGAGGGATTCCGGCAGTGTGGTCGAAATGATCATGCGTAGCAATGGCATAGAGGATGTCAAGGTCGCGATCCCTCACTTCCCGCAAAACCGGTTCCGGATCCGGTGAGGGATCCACCAGAGCACAAACGTGGGTCGATTCATCCGCCAGGAGGTAACCGAAATTCCGATCACCGCCGCATCGTATCTGCTTGAAAATCATGGCTCGCTCCATATTCGTTTTCTTCTTTCGACGAATAGAACGGATCCATGGTTTCCGTATCCGCTCAGTTTTTGGTGGAATTCACGTCGCTTTTTAGTGCCGACGGATGACCTGGATGAGTTCCGCCGGAGTGACGGAGGCGGTTCCCAGTTTGCCCACCACGATGCCGGCGGCGAAATTGGCCAGAATCGCGGCCTCCTCCGGATTGGCCCCGGCGCTCATGGCCAGCGTCATGCAGGCGATGACCGTGTCACCCGCACCCGTCACGTCGAATACTTCGCGGGCGCTGGTGGGAATGTGACGGGAGTAGCCGGTGGGACGGAAAAGACTCATGCCGTCTTCGCCGCGCGTGATGAGGAGGTTGTCGGCCTGGGTTTTCTTGAGAATCCGCTCGGCGGCCTGCTTCAGGCTTTGTTCATTGCGGATCCGCAACCGCGAGGCAAATTCACTTTCTTTTTTGTTCGGAGTCAGGATGGTACAGGGACTATAAATCCGGTAGTCCTGGAACTTGGGATCCACGGCCACGATTTTCCCCATTTTCTTGGCTTTGGGTAAAACATCCACCAGCAATTTCCGGTTGATAAATCCCTTGCCGTAATCAGACACCAGCAGGGCGTCGGTTTCCGCCAGATTGATATCCAGACAGTTGCCGGCCTTGTCGAACAACTCCTCCGACATGGGCGCGCGGGCTTCCTGATCCACCCGGCATACCTGCTGGTGACCGGCGATGATTCGGGTCTTCATGGTGGTGGGCCGACCCAGATCCAGCAGCAGGCCGGAGGTCTTCATCGCCAGGCGCTCCATCTCCTGCTCGATCTTTTCCCCGGCCTCGTCGTTGCTGATCACCCCCACCAGCAAGGGGGAGCCACCCAAGGCCCGAATATTGGCGGCCACGTTGCCGGCGCCGCCCAGCCGCACTTCCTCACGGGAGACCACTACCACCGGCACCGGTGCCTCCGGTGAGATCCGGCTGACCCCCCCCCATACAAACCGGTCCAGTATCAGATCTCCCATCACCAGGACCCGCCGATTGCTGAAATCCTTGATGAGTTCGATCAGTTTGTCCTTCAGTTTCTCCGTGAGTTCCATATTTCCTACCTTTTTCCGGGTCCGCTCCGGCTGCTCCGGCGAAACATTCGCCGCCAGGCCCACATGAAAGATCAGCAAGAATCCGCCATCTTTTCCCGTTGGCAGGCCAATTCTACACTACGGCCACGTGTTTACGAAATCAATTCCCGCACGGCGTCGAAGACCATGTCCGGCTCGATCTCGAGAATGCATCGAGGTCGCCCGAAGACTTCACAGCGGTACCCCGGGCAGGGGTTACAGGGGAAGGCCAACTGCACCAGCCGGTATTCGGTCTGCCAGGGATGCCAGGCCCGCGCATTGGAAGACCCGAAAATCACGCAGCTTTTCTTGCCCAGCGCCGCCGCCAGGTGGGCGGGCCCGCTGTCGCAGCCGATGAACAGGTGCGCTGCTTCGATGACTGCGGCCAGTTCCATCACCGTCAGCCGCGAAAGAAAACGAACCGGCGACGGTAATCCTGCATTGATGCCGGCCGGGATTTCTTCCTCGCCCGGTCCGCAGGTCATGAGTACCGGCCGTTCGAACTCCCGCTGAATCATCTCGATGATGCGGGCAAACTGATCCTCGGGCCATCGTTTGGTTTCCTGCGTCGCGGTGGGATGCACAAGGATAAATTCACCCGGGGAATACCCTTCACCAGTCAGGCGGTTTCGGACCTGCGAGCGGATATCCGGCCGGATGTGCATCTCCAGCGGTGGGATTCTGTCTGGCACTGGCACCCCCAGGGCGAACAGGAGCGCCGCCTGGTATTCCGCGGTATGCAAGGGTCGGCCGCCAAAAAACGTTTCCGGCGATTCGACGAGATGCGTATAGCGCCGCGGACTGCGAAAACGGGCATAGCCCGCCCGGTAGCGAGCCCCGCTGGCGGTCATCAGCAGCAGGCTGGTGGACCCGCCGTGATAGTTCAGCACCAGATCGTAATGCGCCCGGCGCAGCCGTCGCGCCATGGCCAGGCGGTGGCAATACGTCCCCACCCTCGTCCGGCCGCGGTCGAGTACCAGCAATTCATCCAGTAGAGGATGGGCGGAAAATACATCACGGAAAGGACGTTCCACGAGAACGGAGAGACGCAGGTGGGGGTAGTGCTCCTTGAGCAACCGGAGCGCCGGCGTCATCAGGATGCAGTCCCCCAGGGAACGCATGCGCAGAAAGAGAACACGCTGAATCGTGGCAAAATCAGGCGGAGAGATAAGGCCCCCTACTCTTTGACCTGGATCTCGTCATTCTCATCCACGGTGGCCTCATCCACCAGCATGACCGGGATATCCTCCCGAATGGGATAGACCCGCCGGCATTGCTTGCATTTCAGGGCCGAATCATCAATGGTCAGGAAGACCGGTTCCTTGCACATGGGACAAGCCAGGATATCCAGTAAATCTTTAGATATGGTCATCACTCACCTCGGGATGAAAGTTTCATTCGATTCTCGTTCCCCTGGATCAGCCGCATGATATTTTCCCGGTGACGGGAGATGATCAGCAAGGCGCCGCCGATCCCGCACCAGATGATAAACATGCTGATTTCGCCATAGCCGAAAAGGTAGGCCCAGAGAGGGAAAAGCCCCGTTGCCAGGATGGACCCCAGCGAGACATAGCGGGTCAGCAGCACCACCAGCGCGAATACAACCAGGGTTGTCAGTACGGCGAGGGGGATGATGGCCATATAGGCGCCACAGCCCGTGGCAACGCCCTTTCCGCCATGGAAACTCAGGAACACGGGGAAAATGTGCCCAAAGACGGCCGCCACCGCCGCCAGGGATTGCCAGACGGCGATCCATTCCGGCGATGATCCGGTCAGTACCCAGCCGGTCAGCAGCACCGCCAGGGCGCCTTTGCCGGCGTCCAGCAGTAGGGTGATTATTCCCTGCACTTTTTTGCCGGACCGGAGCACGTTGGTGGCGCCGATATTACCGCTGCCGATGGTCCGGATATCCTGGCGCTGGATCAATTTCACGATGATAAAGCCGAAAGGGACGGCGCCCAGGATGTAGGCGACGATCAGCATCAGGATTTCAAGGTACATCATGAATCTCCTTTCAGCGGAAAGTGATGCAACGCCCTGTATTCGGCCCCATTGGGCCGGAGTATGCTCTGGAAAAGGGTAAATTGCCCCGCCGTGAATTTACCCAGATCCACTTGCTCCCGCTGGGCATGCATGTACGTGACCAACGGTTCGAGATCTTGCGGCTGCCGGACACGGCCCAGGGTCAGGTGGGGTTTGAAGGCCCGCGTTTCGGGCGGGAACCCGAGAGGCTCCACGGCCCGCTCGATTCGTCGCTGGAGGATCTCCAGATGCGGCGCCTCGGTATCAACGCCGACCCAGATCACCCGCGGATTTCTCCAGCCGGGGAAAACGCCCAACCCGTGGACCCGTAATACGAACCGCGGCGTGCTGGCCGTTTCCAGCCGGGCCACAAGCCGCGACAACTTCTCTTCCTCCATCTCGCCCAGAAATTTCAGTGTGCAGTGAATGCCCGCCACGTTGCCCCACCGGACACCACGGCCCAACGCCCTCATTTTTTCCTGCAACTCGGCCAGACCGGCACGGATCTCCGGTGGCAGATCCACTGCCACAAACAAACGCATGTCCCAACCTCCTCACATCTAGTCCGACAGCATCCGCCGCAGGACATCCAGCGCGGCTTGCGTGCTTTGATAGCGAACCATTTCCCGGTCACCGAAAAACTGGTATTTCTTGATTTCCCGCCGTTCCCCGACCACCACGCCGATATAGACCAGACCCACGGGTTTGTCTGTCGTTCCTCCGCCGGGCCCGGCAATACCCGTCACGGATAACGCTGAATCGGCGCCGAAGCGGATTTTCACCGTCGCCGCCAGCGCCGCGGCCGTGGCCGGGCTGACGGCACCATGCCGCTCGATGATGTCGCGCGGCACACCCACCTGGGCGATCTTTGATTCATTGCTGTAGCAGACAACACCACCCAAGAAATAGACGGAGGAGCCGGGTATGTCCGTCATCCGTTTCGACAGCAACCCCCCGGTACAGCTCTCGGCTGTGCTGAGCGTCAGCCGCCGCTGCACCAGCAGACGGCCGACCTCTTCCTCCAGGGGTGCTCCCTGTTCGGAATAGATGAAATCACCGAGCTTGGCACGAATTTCTCCGCACAGGACTTCCAGGCCTCCAGCGCAGTCCTCGTCCCGGCCCGTGAAAATCAGTTCGATATCACCCGGCCGTGACAACACCGTCGTCTGGATATCCGCATACTTTTGGTAAAGCGGCGCGGCCGCCTGATCGAGTACCGACTCGGGAATACCCGTCATTCGGAAATGCTTCCGGCAGAAAACCGGCTTGCCGAACCGCTTCAACAATTCGGGCAACACCTGCTCCTCGAACATGGGTTGCATTTCCCGCGGTGGTCCGGGGAGTAAGACGTAGAGGCGGTTTTTATCGTCCATGATGATGCCCGGCGCCGTTCCCACATGGTTTTTCAACACTTTCCCCCCTTGGGGGATCAACGCCTGTCGCAGGCAGTTATCGGGCATGACGCGGTGACGGGCCACAAAAAAGTGTTCCAGATCCCGTTTCACATCTTCATTGTACTGCAGGGTGCGGTTCAGGTGACGGGCCACTGCTTTTTTGGTGATGTCGTCTTCGGTGGGTCCCAATCCCCCCGTCATGATTATCACCCGCACCGTTGGCGCGACCGACTCCAGCACCCGCATCAAGGGCATCTCTTCATCTCCCACGGCTGAAATGCCCTCCACCGGTATGCCGATCTCAAACAGGCGGTTTTTAAGATAAATGGCATTGGCATCGTCGTGTCCGGGATACAGCAGCTCCGATCCGATGGCAATGAGATACGCCCTGAGCAATACCGGTGCCTCCTCCGGCTGATTTTCCTGAAAAGTGTACTTCCAGTAAGGGAAAATAGCAAGAGGCGGTTCGGAGAAATGAAGTGACGACCCGGATTACCGGTCGAAGCCGGTACGCGAGGATCAGCCCGCATAACCAGGTGAAACGATTTTCAATGAGGATCGTTTTTGGATCAGCAAAGAAACTGAAGAGAATCAACCAGTCACGACTCGAAATCCCCGCCGGCGGGAGATTTCCGGCGACGACGCCAGGGTGATTCCATGAAATGCCTAAAATTCGATGTTGTATTTGTCCAGATTGGTGAACATATAGCGCTGCAATGCCACGATGGCCTGCTTCAGCTCTATCCGGGCCGACAACTCGGCGGCGCGGGACTGGGCCAGATCGCGCTGGGCCTGTAAAACCTCGAAGTTGGTGGCCAATCCGGCCTGGAAGCGCTTGGTCTCCCCATCCAGCTGTTCTTCGCGGAACTGGCGGGCGATGATGGCCGACTCCAGATTCTGCTGCGATGTCCGCAAGGTGTATATGGCGCTGACCACTTCCACCCGAATACCCTGTAGAGTCTGCTGCATGGTGGTTATATTGATATCTTTCTGAATTTTGGCACTGGCCAGGTTGGCCTTGGCGGTATTATTCCCGAAGTAATACCGAAAGTTCAGGGCTACGGTCACACCCGGATAGTTCTGTTTGAAAACCTGTTCGTAAACTGTGCCCCATCCACCCTGGAATGGATTCGGGATGATTTCGCCTCCGGGTCCGACACCATCCGTGAAATTGGGACCGGCGGTACCCTGTGTAGTATAGCTGGCCTCCAAATCGAGCTGTGGTTTGCTCTGGTTCTCGTAGTACTCGATGTCGGTATCGTTCTTTTCCAGGTTGATCTGCAAGTTCTTGATTTCCGGACGCCGCTGGCTGGCGACTTCCAGGGCTTCCTGCTCCGTAGGGATCTGTTCCGTGATCACCGGGCGGTCCACCGGAATCAGCACCTGCTGCCACAATGTGTCGGCGGAATCTTTGAGGATCAGATTCTTCAGGCGGTTCATGGACTGAATGATGCTGGATTCAGCGGCGATAACGCCCTGTTCGGCCTGGGCCACCTCCGACTTGGTCCGGGTGATCTCGATGGGCGCCAGGGTTCCGATCTCCACCCGCTTCTGATTGTCACGCAACTGGACCAGGGCCAGTTCCCGACTCTGCAACTGGATGTTCTGCTGTTCGATGGCGTTGACCAGCCCCCAGTAGACATCTTCCACGGTGCGGACCGTTTCCGAGACCTGGTCCTGGAACTGAATCTCGGAAATTTGCAGATCCCGGCGGGCCTGGATGATGGATCGGCGCGTGCTGTCGATGCGGAAATTTTTCCACAATGGCTGAACAAAATTGGCCTGGATTTGGGATGCGTATACCGGGTCGGTGGTGTTGAATGACGACGTCGTGCGGTTGTCGCTCATGGAAAGCGTCAGGCTGCCGCCCGTAGACAATGCTTTTGAAAACGAAACATCGAACGAGTAGCCATCCCTCACGATTTCGTTACCGATGAAAGCGGCGTTGACAACATTGGTGTTGGGGGATTCGAACCGTTGATAGCCGATGCTGGAATCCATCACAAAATCATAAGCCCCCAAGGCGGCGTTGAGCGTTTCCTGACTGAGAAAGGGCTGATATCGAACAAGTTCGATTTCCAGATTGTTCTCGAGCGCCATGCGGATACACTCGTCAAGGGTCAGATCGCGAGTGATACCTTCTTCCCTGGCTCGCTCGATGATCGTCTTGTAAGATGTCGGGGTGGTGGATTCCTGTCCGTACATCATGAAGGGAACGGCGTCAGCCATTACCAGCAGCGTGAGAGTAGCCAATACCAGAATTTGCTTGCACATTTTCTTTCGTTCCATGATTTCTCCTAACCACCAAGAATCAAAAGTTGCTCGTTACGAGACTTAAATACGTCAATCGACGTCAGAAAGTTTCATGCCCCGCCGTCTCTTCACCCGACTTCTTCGCTCCGCCGAAGCGTCGTTGCGGGCGTAACAGAAGAAAAAATTTACCGCTTGTTCCACGGAGCGGCACCCGATCATCCCGGGGGAACACGTCTCCTGAATCACCGGCAACATATCATCGTTTTTTTTCTCTCGTATTTCAACATTGTATCAATATGTAACATCTGTACAACTTGAAACGGTTAGGGCATGGGCCAGATCCGTCCATGACAAGAGCATTGAGCCCATACCCGGCTTGTGCTATGATCCGACTTTTATTTCACCAGGAGAAAATCCATGAACCGGATTCTTCCCGTGCTGATGCTGTCTTTGCTGTTTGTTTTGGTTATGGACGATCTATATCCCCAGAGCGTGGATAACATCGCCAACGTCGAATTCCAGCCGGACGAACGCGTGTTCACCGTTATGTGCGCCATTCACGTGGGGGGCTATGATTACGGCCTGCAGGCTGAAGCCCCTGACTCCTTTCGCCGGCGCGTTCTGGAAGACATCCGCCGTCAGAATTTGCCTGCAGATTTGGTGAAGCGCCTCCGGGATTTTTACAGCCGCCATAACACGGAAATGGATTCCGCGGCCCAGCAACCGAAATACGTCAGCTTTGCCCTTCTCCTCGGTCCGCCGCCCCAGTTCCGGAGAAGCTCCAGAATCCCCCAGGCACCGCCGCAGGTGACCTCCCTGCTGGGTTTTGAAACCCTGGTGGCCGAATTCTATTCTGCCGCCCGCATCCGTTCCCTCTGGGAAAAATGGCGCCCGGCCCTCATCGCCGATCTGAACCAGACACGCGACCATCTGCGCACGGCGATCCAGGATGTGTTGGAATTCGCCCGCATCCCGGCCCGTCTCTACCTGAACCGTCGCCTGGTCGTCATTCCCGATCTTATCGACAAGCCCAATGCATTCAACGTAGTCCACCTGGAGGAGAACTATTACCTGTTCTTGTCGCCCACCGTCGACCCGCAGAACTATCACTCCTTTTTCGTGCATGAATACCTGCATTATCTCCTTGATCCAACCATGGATGCCTTCGAAGAGAAATTTGTCGCTGCCGATGATCTGCGGGAAATGATCCAACAGTCACCCCATTACGGCCGTTACATCAGTGATCGTTTTCTGCTGATCAGGAAATCCATCATCAACGCCTTGCAACTGCAGTTTCCCGGGATTGAGCCCGAAAGTTCGAAAGACGCCCGACGGAAGATGATGCGTCGCGATTCTCCCTTCCTGCCCTTTTTCGAAAACCAGCTGTCCAACTATACTCGGTCGGACCTGCCATTGACAGAGTATGTCCATGCTATGCTGGAGGAAACGCAGACCCGCCAACTCCTGGCATCCTACCGGAAGGATACGGTCCCCTTTCTGGCGACGGAAACGACGGCCAAGGAATCCGAAGGAGCGGTCGCCCTGGTGTCTCCATCGAAACGCCAACAGGAACTTGAACTGGCCGGCGAGCTGCTCCAGGCCGGCCGTCTTGATCAGGCGGAGGAGATTCTTTTACGAGTCCTGGCCATAGATCCCGAGGATCCGAATGCCCTGTTCGGCATGGGACAGGTAAAATACAACCGCCAGGATTATGCCGCGGCGCTGGCGTTCTACAAAAAAACGCTTGCCGCGGGCGATACTCCGGATTGGATTCGGGTTTGGTCGATGCTTAAAAGCGGCAATTGCCACGTTCACCGCGAAGAATTCGACCAAGCCCTGTCTTATTTTCAACAAGCTGCCGATTTCCGCGGGGACGACCGGGGGGCCTCCGCTGCTGCCCAGCGCGCTCTGGAGCAGCTGCGGGACAGGCAATCCCCCCGCTGATACCTTATCGTCCGGTCAGAAACGCATCGTCGCATCCGTAAAATCGCTTGCAGGCTATTTACATTATGGATATACTGGCACTTTTATTGGATGGGTTCTCTCTGAAACAATCATCCAATTTGGCAATCTTTAAAAATTGAACATTCTTTGGAGGTCAATAATGAAGAAGATCGGTTCCACCCTGTTGTTTCTGGTACTCGTTCTCGGATTGACAACGCTGTCTATGGCGCAGGAAACGCAGCAGCAGTCCGGCCAGGATCAGCCCATGAGCCCCGAAGGGGAACTTTTCCTTCAACTTCAGCAGAATCAGAATAATCCTGCGAAATTTGTCGAACTGGCTGAGGAATTCATAGAAAAGTACCCCGATTCACCCAATATGCCGTACATCCGTTTCAGCGCCACCATGGCCTATCAGACGCTGAACAATATGGAAAGGATGATCGAGCACGGGGAAGCTTTCATGGAACTCATCCCCAACAACCCTGTCATCCCGGCCACTTTGGCCAATGCGTATGCCGAGGATCATCAGATCGAGCGGGCGGAAAAACTGGCCAATACTTCCATCGCCATCATCGACTCCCTGGAAAAACCGGCCCAGGTGGATCAGGCCCAGTGGGAACAGCAACTGAACCAGCTCAAGTGCGCCGTCCACGCCACACTCGGTTATGTTCATCTGCAAAAAGCTTCGGCCCTGGACAAGGAAAAAGATGAGGAGGCACGGTTCAAGGAACTGGACAAGAGCATTGACGAATTCAAGACCGCCATCAAAGCGAACAACCGGGACAGCATTTCCTACTATCGGCTGGGACTGTCCTATGCCCTGAGGGACGAGGTGGAAGAAAGCCTGAAAACTTACGCCAAAGCGGTCGTTCTCGGCGGCGCCGGCTCTGCGGAGGCCAAAACGGATATGGAGCAGATATTGACCAAGCTCGAAGAGAACAACTTGCTCGAGGGCCGTTCCATAGACAAGTACCTGGCAGAGGCGAAGAACGATCTCGGCCTGCAATAGCCAAACCACAGGGGCTCCCTTCACGGGGGCCCCGTTGTTTTTTTTCGTAACACCTGCCTTTTCTTTTTGATCATCATTACCGTCTGTTATGGAAGAAGGTCAGCTGCTGGAGTATCTGAAACAATTATCAGCCCTGGAGAAGGCGCTGGGCTATTCATTCCGTCAGAAAACACTGCTGCGGCAGGCGCTGACCCATCGATCGTTCGTCAACGAAAATCAGGATCTGGGTCTTCGACACAACGAATCTCTTGAATTTTTGGGGGATTCCGTACTGGGCTTCGTGATCAGCACCCACCTTTTCCAGATCTTCCCCAATTCCAGTGAAGGACAGCTATCCCGTTACCGGAGCTTTCTGGTGAGCGGCAATCACCTGATTCAGCTGGCCCGCGATCTGGACCTGGGCCGGTACCTTCTTCTGGGGCGGGGCGAGACCAAAACCCTGGGTTATGAGAAAAAGAGCATCCTCACCGATACACTGGAAGCCATCATCGCGGCCATGTATCTGGATGGAGGCCTCCGGTCCGCCCGTTCCTTCATCCGCCGTATTTTCCGGAAGGCATTCCGGGAATTGCAGGAAGATGAGATGTGCCTTCACGACTACAAGACCCAGCTGCAGGAATACCTGGCCGAGACGCTCAACCAGGCACCGCGATATGTGACCATCGGCGAAGAAGGACCGGATCACGACAAGATTTTTTATGTACAGATCGAAGTAAACGGCGAATTACTTGGACGTGGCCATGGCCAATCCAAGAAAGAAGCCCAGCGCATGGCGGCCCGAGAGACCCTTGCCTTGCTGAAAAAACAGAAAAAATAACCAGCCGGTCTCCCCTCCTCTGCCGACAGATGAGACCTTACACCTTCAATCCGTAGCCGATCCCTGCTCCATTTTTTGCACCCGCCGGCTGTGACGCCCCTCTTCAAAAGGAGTGGTCATCCATCGGCGAACCATTTTCACGGCCTGGCCGATGGGGATGCATCGCCCGGGCAGAACCAGTATATTGGCGTCGTTGTGTTGGCGGCTGAGTTCGGCCATTTCCTCGTTGAAGCAAAGAGCGGCGCGGACACCGGCATAACGGTTGGCCACAATGGACATGCCGATGCCTGTTCCACAAATGAGGATCCCCCGTTCGCATTCCCCTTTTGCGACTCGTTCGGCAACGGCCCGCCCGTAATCCGGGTAATCCACGGCGCCGGAACCATGGGTCCCACAGTCCAGCAGGTCCTCCCCCCATTTGTCAAATTCACTCTTGATGGCTTCCTTCATTCCAAAGCCAGCATGATCACATCCGATGGCATATTTCATCCCTTGATGATCCTCCTTCTATATATCACGAGCCACTATACCCCAGGCCTCCGACAAGCTCAATGCCGAAATGCTCCGCCCTGCCTTCTATCTGCCCTGGCATTCTGTTACAATGGGATATTCTCACGACGAGGATTTGCACGTGCCGCCGTTGATCAAACGACTTGAAGACAGAATCTACAACCACTTGGCTACAAGGGGCGAAGCCGTACCCAGTGCGGAACTGGCCCGTGAATTCATGAGCCTGGCCGGAGGCTCCACCGCCGCCGACCAGGTGCTGGACGCCGTATTGCGGCAGGATCCGCGCTTCCAGCGTTTCGCCGGCGGCTGGACAGCCCGGCGGGCAGCACCCGCCTGGCAGCCCCTGGCCGATCTGCCCTGGTTTGTGCTGGTGGCCGACAACAAGGCGGTGGGAAACCATGTGATTCGCTTGCTGGCTGTCCACGAATTCCATTCCGGCGCCGAGTCTTCCCCCCGCCTCGCCATGCTCATGGTGGGCCCGGATGCGGCCACCCAAATCGTCGGCGAGGAGATCCGGCAGGTCATAGATACACAGCCGGTTCATGTGCCGGTCATCAAGGCCCTCCGCTATCTGGACGAACTCTGCCGGCGACCGGGAATATTTCTTCGAGGTTTCCGTCGTCAGGACCTGGCCTGGTTTTTGCATGAGGCGGAAAATACAGGGACTCCTTTACCCGAGTCCTGTTTCTCGGCAGCCGATCTGCTGCGACTGCTTCAACCGGGCAGCGGACCGGGCAAGCTGGAAGACCTCCTGATTTACGGCAATGTCTCCATCCGGCGCGATTCTGCCTTTCTTACGGAAGTGGATGCCTGGTCGCAATGCCTTCCCCTCCTGCAGCAGGAATTGTTGTTGACGGGCATTGAACGCCTGGACGAATTGCAGGCGGCGATCACCCATCTACGCAAGCCCTTCACTTTCTCGGACTGTGCCTTCAACGCCCGGGATCTGGAAAAGGTCCCGGCCGTCCCGGGAGTATATTTCCTGAAAAACAGTGGAGACGAAATTATTTATATCGGGAAGAGCGTCAACCTGAACCGCAGATTAAACAGCTACTTCCGCTGGCAGGAAGAATGTGACCCGAAGTTGCAGCGCATCCAGGCGGAGACCCGGCGGTTTTCCCTGATTCGCTGCGGTTCCGATCTGGAAGCCTTGCTGGAAGAGTCCCGTTTCATCGAAAAGCACCAGCCGGCCATCAACATTCATCTGGAAATTCACGAACCGCCGGCGGAGAAAAACCTGGCGGATCCATTGCTGGTCCTGCTGCCTCATGCCGATGCGCAAATCATCAATCTGTTTATTCTGGAACCGGCCGGCCGGATCTATTGCCTGCCGATTTCCCGGACAGCGCCGGATACAGTTCTATTGGACAAAACACTGGATCGGATTGCGGCAGATACCAAACTCCTCCCGAGTGAGATCCTCGCCTATCCCCCCCGCCTCGCCCCGCTGGCTTTGCGCTGGTTACGCAAAAACAGCCAGCAACTCACCTTTTTCAAGTTGCACGATTACCCCGATCGGACCGCTCTTCGTCATGCCATCCTCGATGGCATCCGGCATTTCGACAATAACGAAAAAAATGTCTTCGTTTGAATCCAATTTCCCTCTTCTCAAGTCTAATTAATTGCTACACACATTACCCCTTTACTAACCCCATCCAGCGAGGGATTGTCAAATGACAATCCCTTTTTTTTATTACATTCTCTTACAATTCATTACAAGATATGAAATCCTGCGGTGCCCTCTCATGGTAGCATAGAACATCGACCTTCATTCAAAGGTGAAACGGACAGGACGTTACGTCAAGAAAAGGAAGATGTTATGCTCTCCAGTGGCCTGACGGTACTCGCCTCTTCGGGCAATATCTACGAGCTCTATGAGAAAGTCTCCCAAACTGACAACCTGTCCTTCCTCTATCAATATACGTGGTTCGATTATTTCGTTCTGCTCACCTATTTCGGATCGCTGCTCCTTCTGGCCCTGTACGGATTGCGGCGCCTGTACTATGTCCACCTTTTCAATCGGTACCGGGATGTGCGTCCGGAACCGACCGGTCTGTTCACACCCTTGCCGCTGGTGACGGTGCAGCTCCCCATGTACAACGAAATGTACGTCGGGACTCGCATTCTGGAATCCATTTGTAATTTTGATTATCCCAAAGACAAGCTTCACATCCAGGTCCTGGATGATTCAACAGACGAAACCAGGGAGATCATGGAACGGGCCGTGGCCTACTGGCAACAGCGTGGTTTCATGATGGAATACATCCATCGTGTGGACCGAACCGGTTACAAGGCCGGCGCCCTGGAGAACGGTATGCGTACGGCCCGCGGCGAAATTATCGCCATCTTTGATGCCGATTTCGTGCCGAATCCTGATTTTCTGCAAAAGACCGTTCATTACTTCACCGACCCCGCCGTGGGGATTGTTCAAACCCGCTGGACGCACCTGAACACCGATTACTCATTGTTGACACGCTGCCAAAGCATTTTTCTCGACGGACATTTCATGATGGAAAGCCTGCCCCGCAACCGCGGCGGCTATTATGTCAACTTCAATGGAACGGCCGGTCTGTGGCGGCGGGCGGCTATCATCGAGGCCGGCGGCTGGGAACATGACACCATCACCGAGGATCTCGATCTCAGCCTGCGCGCCCAGATGAAAGGCTGGAACATGGTATTTCTGCCGCACATCGAGTGTCCGGCGGAATTACCCGTTGAGATGAACGCCTTCAAAAATCAGCAAAATCGCTGGGCCAAAGGCTCAACCCAGGTCTGTATCAAACTGCTGTGGCGCGTGTTGACCGCGGACATCCCACGTCGGATTAAAACCGAGGTCTTCTTTCATCTGACCGCGAACTTCGCCTATCCGTTAATGATCATTCTGGCAGCCATCCTGATTCCAGCCAACATCGTCCGCTATCATATGGGTCTTACTGAGATGATTCTGCTGGATCTGCCGATTTTTCTGGCGACAACCGGCAGCATGTTCCTTTTTTACAAGGAGTCCCAGAAAGCGCTCTACCCGGACTGGAAAAAAAGACTCCGCCTCCTGCCGTTTTTGATGGCGGTTGGCATCGGGTTGTCGGTCACCAATGCCAAGGCCGTGATGGAAGCCGTGTTCAGAATTCCCTCTGCGTTTATTCGTACGCCCAAATTCAAGGTGATCCTGCGATCCGACGGCTGGACAAAAAAGCGTTACCGGGGCAAACTGGGGCTTTCGCCTCTGGTGGAGATCGGCGTCGGTTTCTTTTTTATCTGGGGCATATTCTACAATACCTTGGTCATGAATTTCGGCGTTCTTCCCTTTCTGCTTCTTTTCGTCATCGGCTATCTTTACACCGGTTTCTGTTCATTGGCACACAATCTTTCCCGGTGGCCGATCCTTGACATGCCTCTTCGCAAACTGCGGATTCGCGCCACCGACTGATATCGATACCGCTTGTTCATCACCGGTGCGGCGGGGCGCTCAATCGCCCGTTGACCGGATCCGAAAATCAATCCTATCCTTTGGATCCCAAATTATCAACCATATTGCCGTGTCGCGAATCTAACCTATCTATGCTATAGTGTGCACTGAATTTTTCGAGAAGGATATTCAATGCGAAAAAAACAACCGACGCGAATGCTCATGATCTGGCTGGGAATCATCATCTCCGCCTGGCTGCCGCAGGCTCAAGAAGCAACACCGACACCCGCCACCGATATGCCGGAAGCGGCCATTATCGTCAACGGCCGCAGCATTCCCAAGAATCATGTGGAAATGGAAGCCAGGCTGATGGGCTACCGCATGGAGCAATCCGGAGCACAAATTCCCGGCAAGAATCCCATGATACTCTACCGTAAAGAGTCCGCGTCCAACCTCATAAAAATTGAACTGATCCTTGAACTGGCGGGGCAAGCGGGATTGAGCGTTCCCCCGGAATCCGTTGACTTGGCGTTCAACCAGGTCCAGCAAAAACTGGGATCTCCGGAAAAACTGGATCAGCTTTGCCAGGAACTGGACGTGACCAAGGATTTTCTGCACAAACAGGTCCAGGACAACCTGCTGGTCAACATGTACATTAAAAAGGTGGCCGACGGGCTCTCTCCCGTCCAGGAGGAAGGAGCGCGTCAGTATTATGACGAGCATCCGGACGAATTTGAAAATCCGGAGGAAATCCGGGCCAGTCACATTCTGCTTACTGTCGCCGCCGATGCCGGCGAAGAGGAATGGGAGAATGCCCGCCAAAAAGCGGAGTCGATCCTCCAGCGCTTGCAGACTGGGGAAGAATTCGCGGCAGTGGCAAAGGCGGAATCCGATTGCCAGAGTGCTTCCCAAGGCGGAGATCTGGGATTTTTCGGCAAGGGAAGAATGATCCCCGCATTTGAACAAGCCGCCTTCGCCCTGGAGGTGGGAGCCATTTCGCCCGTCGTAAAAACCGATTTCGGATATCACATCATCAAGGTCACCGACAAGAAAGCGGGTGGCAAGATGAATTTCGACGAGATCAAGAACCAGCTTATCCAGTATCTGAATCAGAGCCAGATTCGCCTGGAGATGGAACGGATCTTTGAGGAAGCCAAGGCCAAGGCGACCATCGAATATGTGGACGAATCCCTGACACCTGTTCAAGTGCATACCGTGGATCCGTTCGCCAATCAGCAGAAAAAAGAGAAAGAGCCGGAAACGGAATAATCCCCCGGTCATGACCGGCGCCATGTGCCGCCCGGACCGGCAAGCCGAAGATATTCCATCAGGAGCAGGTGACCGTGCAATTACCTTACCGGGATCAGCCGTTTGATTTATGCCCCACCAAGATCGTGGCCGTCGCCAAGAATTACCGGGCGCATGCAGCGGAAATGAATTCGAACGTCCCGTTTGAACCCCGTTTCTTTCTAAAGCCGCCTTCCGCGCTGCTGGCGCCGGGCGGGCAAGTTCGCCGCCCGGTCATGTCCCGTCGCATCGAACATGAAGTGGAGCTGGCTGTAATCATGGGGCGGCGCGGCCGGGACATTCCCGAAGAAGAAGCGCTGGAGTACGTGGCGGGCTATACCATTCTGGTGGATGTCACAGCCCGTGATCTTCAGCAGCAAGCCAAGGAACAGGGAATGCCCTGGACCATAGCCAAAGGCTTCGATACCTTCGCGCCCGTGGGCCCTTGTATTATCCCCGCCGCCGGTATTGATCCCCAGATCCTGGACATATGGCTCAAGGTTAACGATGAATTCCGGCAAAACAGCAATACCCGCCACATGGTGTTTACCGTGGCCCGCCTGATTGCCTATATATCCCGCATCATGACGCTGGAGTCACAGGATATCATCGCCACCGGGACACCTGAGGGTGTGGGCCCGTTGGAACCCGGTGATTCCGTGGCCGCCGGTATTGAATCCATCGGGATCCTGAAATTTACGGTAGTCTGAGTCCGAATCAATCGATATCGTCCGGTGATTCTTCCTCGGCAGGGATTTTCCGTTTTACATATCGTGCCTGTTCCAGCATATAGTACATGTTGCGCCCATTGGTGATGTTGACAAATCGTAGAATTTTTTTGCCCTCGGATGCCGTTAGCAGTTCGTTTCGCTCCAGAATCCGGATCACCTGAGGCGCATGATTCCGAACCAGCACCCGCGACAGGCGCAGGCTCACCTTTTGCAAACGGTCGGAATACTTGTCCCGATAAAAGCTGAACTCCAGCAAATCCAGCAGAGTTTTCCCATCGAGCAACTTGTCGCCTATCTCTCGCATCACCGCTTCCATCCGGTTGATGAGCAGACGGTTCTCCATATTCTCCAGGTCATAGTCCTCGTCTGTGACCCCGATTTCAAGGATCAGATCGTCCTTGGGACCGATTTTCACCTGCCACAGGGAGCGGACCGATTCTGGCGTCGCGTCAAAATTGAAAATGTAATCCGGATCATCCATTTGTTGAAGAGCAGGCAACTCACCGCTGACGGGACGACTCACAAAAAGATGGGCGCTGCCCAAAGCGAACTGGAATTCACGCCGTGTCTGAATCCCGCTATTGACAAAATCCGCGGTCACCTGATCGGTCTGCGCCCGGAACCGGTCCCATGCCGCATGAATGTCGGCCGAAGAAGACAGTTCGTCCTCTGTTGAATTCTCTGCCATCTCTCCGCCGATGAGGATTTCACTCGTTACCAGCCCCTGATAGTTCAACAGGGTGGGGATGATGGACAGGGAATATATATACTCCCGCGCCCGATGCAAGGTCGGCGCATCCTTTTCCGACCGATCCACGTGCAACGGGTCAACGATTATCCAGCGTCCGTCGCCGTCGCGCAGGGGCAGATAGACTTCCAGCCAAGTGCCGGGATGAAGGGATTGGAAATCATATCTCTCCCGAGCCATGACCTGACAAGGGATACCCCGGATGCGAAGGAAGGCGGCCATGATCGCGCACAAATCGTCTTCATCACCTGTTTTTTCGGTAAGTATCTGGAGAGGCGTCCGGGTCATCGTGTTGGTGAATGGCTTGATTCGTTCGCGTAAGAAATCGGCCACGCTTCGGATCATGGCCATCGGATCGGAGTCGTCCTTCAGTAAGCGATCCGCGAGACCTTCCATAATTTCGAGTTCATCGGATGTGGCGTAGTCTCGCCCCGGCACCGGGCGGGCCAAGGATGACCATCGGGCAATGTCCGCCCTCTCTCCGGTAATGGGTTCGAATGCATCGCCGAAAGGTCCCGGATACGAGTCCAGTTTGATCAGCCCCTGCACGAACAAATCCGGTGGGGATGATTTTTTCAGGCTTTCATTCCCTTCGATGTGCAGGATATAATGCCCGGGCTCTGCATCATCCTCCGCCAGATTGTATGTCGCGGGCCGGTTCCCCCATAAAACCTGCCGGATCCGGAGCTGCGGCTGTAAAACAGCCGGCAAGCGCAGATAGACCAGAAAGGTCGGTTCGTGCCCGCTGTTCCAGGCAGAAGAGAACGACGCCCGCAGCCGGATGGGGACCTGCTGGTTCCCGTCAATGGGCCGGATGCGGATCTGGGGCATGGTTTCCCATTCGTACGGCGATTCATAATTGATGAACACCTTCCCCTGTTGCAGCACGAGATTCATCTTGTCCCGGCGGAAAAGCCGCTTGGAAAACATTCGGATATATGCCGGGGCATCCGCTTGCAACACCGGTCGGATCGCAGCAGCATGCGCCTGATCGGTAAGCATCAGGCCGTCGTTCACCGGCTGATGCGGATCAGGTTGTGCAGAGTTGTGCTCCTGGGAGGTTTGACGGGAAACATCACGCGACTGCAACGACGCGGGTGCGGCATCAAAACCCCACCCTGACAGCGTCAGCAGCGTGAGAAATATAACGAATTGTCGGTGCATGGAATTGAGGCCCTTCAGTGTTTGTTGCATCGATTACTCATTGGTCCCGGGACGGAACATACAGCTTTTGATGGCCTATCCGGTGAGAACTGTTCATTCAATTCGATTCCGGCGCTGTTCAGTTATACGATCCAGCCATCCAAAAGATTGATAATCCGGTTACCATAGGCTGCGTTTCTTTCGGAATGGGTGACCTGAATGATGGTTGTGCCCTCCTCGTTGAGCTGTTTGAACAGGCCCATGATTTCGCCACCCTGCTTGGAATTCAGGTTACCGGTGGGTTCATCGGCCAGAATGAGTCTTGGTTTGATGATCAAGGCCCGGGCCACGGCCACCAACTGCTGCTGACCGCCGGACAACTGATTGGGGAAAAGATCTTTTTTGGCTACGATCTGAAAGCGGTCCAGCATATCGGCCACCATGCTTTTTCGTTCTGCGGCCTTTATTTTCTTGTAAAGAAGAGGCGTTTCCAGGTTTTCATATACCGTCAGGTCGTCAATGAGATGGTAACTTTGAAAGACAAATCCGATATTCTGCTGGTGGAGTTCGGTGCGGTGTCTTTCGCTCAGTTTGTGTACTGGCTGATCATAAAAAAAGTACTCGCCACTGGAGGCCGTATCCAGCATACCGATGATATGAAGCAGCGTGGATTTGCCCGCGCCCGAAGGCCCCATGATGGTCAGAAATTCTCCCTCTTCCAGACGCAGTTCGATGTTTCTGAGGACAAATGTCTTGATGAAACCGGTTGTATAGTATCGGGTTATTTTTTGAAGACGGATCATGGTCCAGCCAGCCTCCCCTATTAAATGTGCACCTTCATGATGCCGCGGTATCCCGGTGTGCGGCCCGCTACCGTCGACATCCGGTTCCATGGATGTTGCCATCATTCTAGCAGATGGAATGCCAGATTCCATCCTGAACCTGCTCCGGCCCGGCGAAGATTGGCGTCGTACAAATACCCACCATTCCGCATTTATGGAAAAGGCGATCCTCAATCTCCTGATCCAGAAGTGGATAGACAAATCAATTGTCCGCCAACGAACAATTCTGTCCGTTATCGGACAGTCGCTGGTACAAAGCGCCGGCCCCGACAGCCAAGTCAGGGCCGATCCACCATGACTCAACAGGATCTCCGTCCTGGTTTGCAATACCCAAGAGTCCTGGTTCGTCACCGGCTCAGCTGGATTTCGCGGGCGGCCGCCTGATGCGCCCGCCGCAGGGCGGCCAGATCAAACCCGGGAATCGTACCGTCCTCGACCACCCATTTCCCGGCCACCATGACACGGTCGGCCTGATGGGCGCCGCAAATGACCAGCGCAGCCAATGGATCGCCGGCTCCTGAGAAGCGGAATTCGTCCAGAGTGAACATGGCCAGGTCCGCTTCCTGACCCGGCATGATCCGGCCGATATCATCGCGGCCGAGACAACGGGCCGATCCGACGGTGGCCCAGCGCAGGACATCTTCATGACCGATCCGGAAACGGTGCGGTGACACCCGGTTCAACAGGAACGCCTGCCGCACCTCCTGCATCATGTTGGACGCGTCGTTGGAGGCGGCACCATCTACCGCCAGGCCCAGCGGGCAGCCTGCATCTTCCAGATCCCTGGTCCGGCAGAAACCAGAGGCAAGGATCATGTTGGAAGCAGGGCAGTGGGCAATTCCGACTCCGGCTTGTCCCAGGTGTGCAACCTCTTCGTCCTCGAACCAAATACCATGCGCCAGCCAGACTCGGGAATTCACCCAGCCGAGACGGTCCAGGTACTCCAGCGGGCGACATCCGTGGATGGAGGAACAATAGTCCGTTTCGTCCCTGGTTTCGGCCAGGTGTGTATGCAACCGGACATCCAGCCTTTCGGCCAGCTGCCGGGACTCCTCCATGAGGCGCCTGGATACGGAGAAAGGCGAACAGGGCGCCAGTGCAATCTGCACCATGGCCCCGGGACCGGGATCATGGTAGCGCTGCACCACCCGCTCACAATCCGCCAGTATGGCGTCGGTGGATTGCACCACTTCCACCGGCGGCAGGCCGCCATCGGCCACCGACAGGTCCATGGCCCCCCGGGTCAGCATCACCCGCATGCCCAGTCCGCGGGCTTCTTCGGCCTGGAGATCGATGGCGTGTTCGAGACCGGCAGGGAACACGTAATGATGATCAACGGTCGTGGTGCAGCCTGACAGGAGCAATTCCGCCATCGCCACTCTCGTCGCCAGCCGCAAACGGTCGGAGGTGAGCCCCTTCCACACCGGGTACAGGGTTTTTAACCAATCGAAAAGCTCCTTATCCAGAGAAGGGCCGAAGGACCGCGTGAGCGTCTGATAGAAATGATGGTGGGTGTTGATCAAGCCCGGAATGAGCACATGCCGGGCGGCATCGAAAACCCACGTGACAGGCTCCTGTGGCTCGCGCCCGGCGGGCACACACTCCACAATCCGGCTGTCGCGAACCACGACGCCCCGTTGGCTGTTCTCGGCCAGAATGGCGAGGGGATCCTTGATCCAGATGGAATCACACACTTTCACCCTCCATGGAAATGGTGACTTCACCGTTCAGTTGAGGGGAGCCTGCGGCCAAATGGTAGGCACGCCACTCCGGTAAAGTCAAGTCGAAACCGGCAAGTGTACAAAATCGAAAGCCCATAGCCTGTCACTCCCGGTGGGAATGGGGCGCTATGATCGCCGTCCGTTGTGAATCTTCCCCCCGGGGTCGAATCGCCGTTGAAGGACCCGAACCTGGCGGCAAAAGTGCGGATATGCCCACAACTGATCATATTCATCCAGCAGGCGCCCCAGCAGGCGAATCGCCGCCGGAATATACTGCCGGAAATGGTCCTTCTTCACATGCCGGGTCAAATAACCGTAAGCGCCCAGCGTCTGCATCAGACGATGGACGGCCACAAAGGGAAACCCGGCCCGAAAAGCGGCCTCATCGAAGGCAGCGTCCTCCCGCGAAGCTGTATCCAGATAAATCGCCATCAGGTTTTTCTGGATCGGAGTTGGAATCTCCAGATAGGGATCGAAGACCAGTGAAGCGAGATCATACTGGCGGGGACCCCGCCGGGCGCCCTGGAAATCGAAATAACGAAGGCGTCCGTCCTTCAGGGCGATATTCTGACTCTGAAAATCGCGGTACAAAAAGTGTGGCGTCCAGCAGTCCCGCAGGCGCCTGGCGAGGTCATCCAGGTCATCATCCAGCGGTCGCGGATCGAGGCCCAGCTCCTCCCGAAGAAAGTTCTGCTGAAAATAGCCCGACTCCCGTTGCCGGGCAAATTCGGCCGTGTAATCCTCGTTGTGGGTCTGTTCCGTGGCGAACCCCCGGCTGGCGTGAACATGAATCAGGACCAGGTTACGGACCGCCTCCGACAGCAAAGTCTGTGTGTTTTCCATACTGGCCGTCCGGACACGCTCGTACAGCAGCTCATTTCCCAGGTCCTCCAGCACAAACCATCCCCGCGACAAGTCCGCTTCCAGAACCCGGGGCACCGCAATGCCGCTGGCTTCCAGGTGTCGCTGCACATAGAGGAAGGCATCATTCTCACTGACACCGGCCTCGCTGACGGGCGGATCGGGATGAAACATTCCTACCAGTGAGTGGGGGATGTTACCGATGCGCCAGAAACGGCGGGGTGATCCGCCCCGACCAATCTCAACCAGAGGTGGAGAGGTGGCGGCCGAAACCGGACCGTATTTCCGGTAGGTTACATGCAAAAAATGCACGAAATCACTCACGTTACTGGTCATCGGCAATTCCTTGCCTGATCGACTGCACCCTCCGCTTCCAACACGCGGCAAAGTGGACAGCGGGCGCTTCGGACATCCTGAAGATATCGGTCGGATCAATCATACCATCGCACCAGGCGAGCTTCCGGAAAGTAATGACGGAGGATTTGTGGAGCGGTAAAACCTTGGCGAGCCATTACGGCCGCCCCAATCTGGCAAAGTCCTGCGCCGTGTCCCCAGCCGGCGCCCCTGAACTCGAACACATCCGGCAGTACGGAACCGGCCGGCTCCCCCCGGACGATGAACGCGGAACTGTACAGATGACTTGCCGACAACGCCCGCCGGATTTCCAGCTCCTTGCCGATCAGCAACCGGTCGCGCGAACCGACCAGCAGAACCCGGGCCAGCCGGCCGGAATGCCCGCGCAACACGGGCCGAATGGCTACCAGTTCACCCGGGTTCCAACCGGTTTTCCGTCGAATGACGTCTTCCAGCTCGATCCTCGGTATCCGGACCTGCCAACGGTAAAAATCACGGGTTTGCTGGTCAAAGTCCGGCAAAATCGAAGACAATATTTCGGGATCGGACGTATTGCAGTACGCGGGCGGATCATCCAGAATCCAGCGGCGGGCGGCCTCCTCCAGCCAAAGATGTTCCACAGCACTCTCCGACGGCTGTCGATCCGGAACCGAATCGATACCCGGTGGATTCAGATCCCCCCAGGCGATACGGTATCGTTCACTGACGCCACCGCAGCATTTGGAAAAACGGGTGTCGCAAACATGCTCGCCCACCGCCAGTACCATGCCGCGGGTCGCCTTCACCGCCCGCCGGACCTCCGGATGGCGGATATGCACCACACCCTGATAGCGCTGGCAATGGTCATCGGCGCAGACGTCAAACGACTCGTGCCGGCTGCGTTCGGTCCAGTGCAGGACCTGCCCCGGAAAGGAGGGATAACGATCCGGAAGTAGCGGGCGGTGCTGGCCCCGGATGGCCAGCTGAGCCAGCAGCCAGCTGCGGGAGATAATGGCATGGGCGCGAAGAAATTCATCCGACGCTGCGGCGCTCATTTCCGAGGCGACCACACAGGCCAGATATTCCTCCAGCGGCAGGTGATTCACTACCGTCAACCGGCGGCTGTCGACGGGTCTGATCTCCAGATCGCCGGGAAACGAAAAATCCCGCTGCTGCTGCCAGTGAAAATCAATGCCGATGGTGACATCCCGCAGGGTAATCGCCTGACCGGTGCCGGCTTTCAGGCGCAGCGATCGCCGGTGAAAAATCTGCTCTTTGCCGGAGGATAGCTGCCGCAGGGTCAGGCCGTCTCCGCTTCCTTCCGCGCGGAACCAGCCCGCTAACACTGGCTGGCCCTCGGTTTCAACCGCTTTTGGCAGGCAGAATTCCACGACCGCCCGGTTTTCCATGATACCGACGGCCAGCTCCGGTTCGACCCGGTCGCGGAGTGGAACATTGACCGTACCTGCGCCAACACCCCGACGATCGATGGGAACCTGCCGGGAAGTCGCTCCTTCATCCGGCCATCCGGTCAATTCTTGGCTGACCTCTCGGAATATGTCCCGAATCAGCCCCGGGGTCAGGCGTTCATAATCGGCTAGTCGGGGTGTAATCAGCAATCCACCCATATCGATGGCCCCCGGGCTCAGAAGAATACCCTTGCCGGGCTCGACGGAATAGATGGATGGCCGATGTTTGCGACGGGGAAACAGGCACAGGCACCACTCGTCGTCCTCGTACCAGACCAACACATTAATCATGGGCTCTGTCTCTTCAGTTCCGCCGGGCATTTTCTGCAGGAGGCTCTCGAATTCGGCATGGAGGTGCTCCTGATGGCGGGATATCATGACAATGACCGTCCGGCCGTATTCACGCACAGAGAACATTTCCACGGCCGGCCGACGGGTCCATGAATCCCGCAGATGATGGAAACGGGGGTCGTGACGCACGGTGTGCACATCGGCTTCCACCGGCAAGCGGTAACGTGGAATACCCTGAAAATGTAAATGATCCGGTGCCGATGCTCCACAACGGGGCCCGTTATACAGCATGGTGAATTCCCCCCGGCACTCCCGCGCCAGGAACAGCATGGCCTGGAAACAGCCGGCGATCCGTTGCGGAACGTGATGACGATGCACGATCACCGGATGGGGATACAGGATGGGATACGGATTCAGAAACAGGGCAAAGTCCTCGTACACGGCCAGGCCTCTCTCGGCGGGGGGCATGTTTTCGGGACAAAGAAAACATGGTCGCTGGGCGATGCTCTGCCGGTCCACCCGCGCGGACACGCTCTCCTCGCGCATGGCATTGTGTTGCAGCAATACGGAAAAGGACCCCAGCGGCACCTCGCGATAAATGGACCGGAACCAATGCTCCCGTGCCGCCGGCAGGCGCGGCCACGTATCCTCCTGTTGACGGACAAGGGCGCGGATCGCCCGTCCCAAGGGTGGATCTCCGGAAGAGACATCCGCCAGGTCAAGCGTGGATTCATCGAGCAGACTCCGATCAAACGCATCCATGGTCATCCGGTCTCCATTTCAGGCGACTCATCATCACCTTCCCCTGAATCATCCCAGAAAACAGCCGGATTTTCAACTGACGAAAGGATTCCACAGCCGGCACCTGGTTTCTGAACACCATCCGTATTCCCAACAATTTCCTTGATTTTGCGTTCAAGCGTTCCGTAGAATAGGGGAAAATTCTAGGGAGAACGAAACGTGAACAGTGAAAAAGATCTCCGGCAAAACAAACGGGTAAAAGCAAGTTTTTATATCCGCGTGGAAGGGAAAGATGCCGCCGGCGTACCTTTTTCGGAGATCGTCCGTGCCTCCGACTTCAGCAAGGCCGGGACCTCCTTCGTTCTGGATCGTGATATCCCCATCGGTGAAAAATTGCACATTTCGGTCCCCCTGCCGTCTGTGGTGGTCCGGATTGAAAACTTTGCCGATTCCCGGGAAAAGAAATATGCCGTGGTTTTTCGCCCCTATCATCCGGAAAAAGAAGAAGAATAGAACATCGCTTTGATGGATGATCGTGGTGGGAAGTCGTCTGAATTTGGGTGAACGGATCGGGAGAAATCGTCGGAAAAAGAAGGAGCTGCCGAGGCAGCTCCTTTTTTTATAGTCGCGGATTAATACATCCCGCCACCCGGGGGCATGGGAGGCGTTTTGTCCTCTTTCTCAGGCAGCTCGTAGACCGTCGCTTCGGTGGTCAGCAACAAAGCGGCGATGGAGGACGCGTTCTGGAGGGCGGTCCGGGAAACTTTGGCCGGATCGATGACCCCGGCTTCCACCAGATCCTCGTATTTTTCCGTTTCCGCGTTGAAACCGAAATTCGGATCTTTCTGATCCCGCACTTTTTCCACCACGATGGCACCCTCATGACCGGCGTTGGACGCAATCTGCCGCAAGGGCTCTTCCAAGGCCCGGTGCAGGATTTTAGCCCCAATCAGCTCTTCACCAGCCAGATTCAGATCTTCCAGGGCCGGCATGGCGCGCAAGAATGCCACGCCACCGCCGGGTACGATGCCTTCTTCCACGGCGGCCTTGGTGGCGTGCATGGCATCTTCCACCCGGGCTTTTTTCTCTTTCAGCTCGGTCTCGGTTGCCGCGCCGACCTTGATCACGGCTACGCCGCCCACCAGCTTGGCCAACCGCTCCTGCAGTTTTTCACGATCGTAATCGGACGTCGTTTCCTCAATCTGGGTGCGAATCTGCTTCACGCGGGCCTGGATATCCACCGACTTTCCGGAACCTTCCACGATGGTGGTGTTGTCCTTGTCGATGGTCACGCGCTTGGCACGGCCGAGGTCCTCCAGCCGAACGTTTTCCAGCTTGATACCCAGATCTTCGCTGATCACTTTGCCGCCGGTCAGGATAGCGATATCCTCCAGCATGGCCTTGCGACGATCGCCGAATCCGGGGGCTTTCACCGCCGCCACCTGCAGGGTGCCGCGCAGCTTGTTAACCACCAGCGTCGCCAGGGCCTCGCCTTCCACATCTTCGGAGATGATCAGGAAGGGGGCGCCGCCGCGGGCCACCTGCTCGAGCAGGGGCAGCAGGTCCTTCATGGAGCTGATCTTCTTCTCATGAAGGAGGATGTAGGCATCTTCCAGCACAACTTCCATCCGGTCCGGATCTGTCACGAAATAAGGGGAAAGATAGCCGCGATCAAACTGCATTCCTTCCACGACGTCCAGGGTGGTTTCCAGCGTTTTGGCCTCTTCCACCGTGATCACGCCATCCTTGCCCACTTTCTGCATGGCTTCGGCGATAATTTTGCCGATGGACATGTCGTTGTTGGCGGAGATGGCACCGACCTGGGCGATCATTTCGCCCCGCACCGGCGTGGACATGTCATTAATTTTCTTGACCACGATGTCGACGGCTTTCTCGATACCCCGCTTCAGAGCCATGGGATTCGTCCCGGCCGCCACATTCTTGACGCCCTCGCGATAAATGCACTGGGCCAGGATCGTGGCGGTGGTGGTACCGTCACCGGCGACATCACTGGTCTTCGAGGCCACTTCCTTCACCATCTGCGCGCCGAGGTTCTGCACCTTGTCCTCGAGCTCGATTTCCTTGGCGACGGTAACGCCATCCTTGGTGATGGTGGGGGAGCCGAATTTTTTCTCCAGTACAACATTGCGGCCCTTGGGTCCCAACGTGATCTTGACGGTATCCGCCAGCTTGTTGACACCCTTCAGGATTTCCTGTCGACACTTTTCACTGCTTACGATTTCTTTAGCCATATGAAATTCTCCTTTTGTTTTGTTTCCGTTAATTTGTGTCAGTCGATGATACCGAGGATCTCATCCTCGCGCATGATGAGGTATTCCTCGTCGTCCAGTTTCACTTCGTTGCCGGAATATTTGCCGAAAAGCACCTTGTTGCCGACCTTCACATCCAGGGCCACCCGCTCACCGTTATCCATTATCTTGCCGTTCCCCACGGCGATCACTTCGCCCTGTTGCGGTTTTTCCTTGGCGGTATCCGGAATGATGATAGCGCCCTTGACCTGTTCCTTCTCCTCAATTCTCTTGACCAGTACTCTGTCGTGTAAGGGTCTGATTTTCATTGGCGATCTCCTTCTATTAAAATTTGTTCAGCTTTCCGTAAAAAGACACGTGGAGCAATGCAACTGTAATGCCAATCACCATTTCTCCCTTTACCGCACTGCCCGTCGACGAACCGTTGATGGACAGCCCGGTGGATGGTTTCAGCAAAACCCTTATTCTTTTGCGATTATCTATGCAGATGCGACCGGTCGACAGAACTCCTTTCACCATAAGAACAGTCGTCAGCACACCGCAGAATGCTGGAGAATTCCGCTTCCTCTGGTGAATTATTCCCCGATGCGTATTCAGAAGGATGATTGATCAATTACCCGGCGGTACAGTCTTTCGTATTGAGACACCACCCGTTCATGGGAAAACACCTTGCTGGCCCGCTGGCGGGCGGCAACAGAATAGGATGCCCGCAATTCATCATCCTGTAGCAGACGAGCGGCGGCCCGGCCCAATTCCGCGATGTCATCTTTCGACACCAGCAAACCGGTCACTCCCTCGGCCACCACCTCCGGCACTCCGCCCACCCGGTAGGCCACCACCGGCAGTCCGCAAGCCATGGCTTCCAAGGCCGACAGGCCAAAGCTCTCGGTCTGGCTGGCCATAATATACAGATCCGCGACACTTAAAAATTCCACGATGTTGGACCGCATGCCGGGGAACACCACGTGATCGCGAATCCCGAGTGTTTTACAAAGATGTTCCGCGGCGGAACGCTCCGGTCCGTCGCCAATCAGGACCAGCCGGGCCGGCACCTGCTGGTGGAGATTGGCAAACATTTCGATAATGTGCGGAATGTTTTTCACCGGTCGAAAGTTAGAGGCATGCACCAGAATCTTCTCATCTTCTTTTGCCAGCCGCTGACGCAGACTGGAATTATGCTGCGGATGAAAAACCTCCGGATCGATAAAGTTGGGGATGACATCAATGGCACAATTCATACAAAAATACTTGTTGGTTTCCTCACGCAGATACTCGCTTACGGAGGACACGGCGTCTGCTTGCTGGAGGATATAGCGGGTGACGCGTGACATGGCCGGTTCCATGCCGACGATGGTGATGTCCGTACCGTGCAGTGTAATGACAAAAGGGAGACGTAAGCCGTCATTCTCCAGAATCATCCGGGCGTTCAAGGCACTCATGCCGTGCGGTATGGCATAAT
Source organism: Acidobacteriota bacterium (assembly GCA_016935015.1). Classification (GTDB taxonomy): domain Bacteria; phylum Acidobacteriota; class JAAYUB01; order JAAYUB01; family JAAYUB01; genus JAFGRT01. Next base: position 29,172 of record JAFGRT010000029.1, read on the forward strand.
GGGCGTGCACCACATCGAGTCCCTCCTCCCGAGCCACGTCCACAATGGTGGCCGTAATTTCCAGGGAATACGGCGGATAGCGAAACAGGGGATAGGCATTGACCTCGACCTTGTGAAAAATTACATTTTCGCACATTTCAAACATGCGGATGGGCTGCGCATAGCTGATGAGATGTACCCGGTGACCCCGACGGGCCAGGTTCTTGCCCAGTTCCGTCGCGGCGATGCCACTGCCGCCGTAGGTGGGATAACAGACAATACCGATGTTCATAAAAACCTCCCCCGCTTTGGTTTGAAGGCTTCGATGGGATCCGCCACCAACAGCATGATTTCCGTGTGGAAGTACTCGGCATGCGTCACACCCACCAGACTGCCATAACTGCGGGACTGGGCATCCAGGGAATCGAGGAAGCCGGGATCCCCCAGGTAGGTCTCCGGTTCACCCGGACGGAGCGGTGACACCTGGGAATGGAAACAGCGCACAGCCGCGATCTTCTGTTCCCAGTATTGACTGACGTCCACCAAGAAGGATGGCTGCCAGCGATGGGGCATACCAAACGTGAACAGATATTTGGGCCGGAACGGCGGCAATCCCTCGTCCAGTTTCCCCAGACCGGCGTTGTGAGCGGCCTGACGGACCAGTTGATACGCGGCCGTGTGATCGGGATGCGGATCCCGAAGATGATGAGTGAAAATGAACAGCGGCCGATAGCTGCGCAACACCCGGACCAGTTCCAGACGCGCGGTGGCTTCCGGTTGCAAGAACCCGTCCGGTAAGCCCATGTTCAGACGCACCGCGATGCCCAACGTTTTAGACGCGGTCCGGCTTTCCTCAAGCCGTTGCTCCGGTGTGCCCCGGCTGGCCATCTCCCCGCGGGTCAGGTCAAGAATACCGACCCGATACCCCCGATCGACCAGCAAGGCGATGGTCCCCCCCATACCGATTTCGGCATCGTCGGGATGAGCCACCACTGTTAGGGCATCCAGTTCCGTCGTATCCGGAGTTTCATAGATAATCATCTCGTTTTCCTCCGGTCGGCCGGTTATGGCCGACAAATCCACATCGCGCGTCAACCATGACCGGCACCGTCGTTCATTCCGGCATAACGTCCGATTCCCAGGCGGCGATCTCAATCAGATTATGAACCACCCGAAACGGATCCAATTCCTGCATCATCATTGGTAACAGCGCCGGCCCCGCAAACATCAGAAAGGATCCGACGTTAAAAACCCGCTCCTGCATGCGCCCGCCGGGCAGGACCTCCTCCAGAACCGCCGCCAGGGCGCCGACCAGATCTTCATTGTCCTTCTTGAGCTGGCGCTGAACCCGCTCCTCCAGCTTGCTCAGCAGGCCCTGCACCTTGCCGATGGTGGATTCGGCCGAACGAATCATGGGTTCCGGGAAATGTTTCAGTGACAACAGTATATCGTCCAGTTTCGACTCCAGCGCGGCATAGGCATGCCGGAATTCTTCAAGTTGCTGATCGGCGCCGACTTTCAGCAGCAGATTCCGGGTCAGGGTCGTTTTGTCCTCAAACAGGCAGTCCGGTGTCAGGTCCAGTTTCTCTAGCTTGCGCAGGGCGGACGGACCCAGCAGGGTGGCCGTAATCCGGGGCCACAACACCGGCGCCGGGATCCGCCACAGGGGATACAGTTCGCGAATCTGCAACTGGTAGGCCATTTCCGCCGGCCCGCCCACATACAACGCCGTCGGGAAAATGGCATCCTGGAGCAAAGGCCGTAAGAGCACGTCCGGTGAAAAGCACTCCGGTTCCTCTCGCAGGGCGGACCGGTAGCCAGCCTCATCCCAGACGATATCCGTACCGTCCACGGCGAAACGGCCGTCGGAAGATGTCAGCACCCGCCGTCGCCCCTGTTCCGGGTGGAGATAGAACAGGCAACACCGCTCGCGCTGCAGTGCCACTGGGGCCGGAAAACCATGCTCGACCAAGCGACGGCTGCTGCTCTGAACCCGTTCCGGAATTTCCGCCCGCAGGTCAGCCAGCGGTTGCAGGAAATCTGCCATCATGGCCCGGCGATCGGCGGCCATGGGATCGAAAAAGAGCAGGCCGAAGCGGGCGAACCAGCGCTGCATCAGTCTACGGAATGATCGGCCGAATGTCATATCCGGCCTTACCCCCTCTGCCACCTGGGCCAGAAACTCCCGGCCGGCGGCGGAATCGGGTGTCATTCGCCGCAACTCCTCCAGCACTGAGTGAATCTCTTTCCCCAGGCGAACCAGTGAGACCGGCCGCATGTCGCCGTTCTCAGGCTGCAGCGTGAAGGTTTGTTGCCGCCCGCCCGGACCAAGGATGGTTGCGGCGGACACCTCCGCCAGATCATGATCCTCGCCGGCCACCCAGAAAAGGCCGACTGCCGGAATATTTTCCTTCTGCAGCTCGTTCACCAGTCGCAGCACCGTTATGGCTTTATAGACCGTGTACAAGGGTCCGCCCAGAAAACCGGCTTGCTGGCCGGTAATCACAAAAACCGCCTTCCCGTCGGCGGCCGTCGCCAGTGCCGCCTTGACAGCTGGTTCATCCGCGGGATTCTGATGACAGAGATCCGTCATCACCCGCGGGATGAATGCCGGCCGCTGTGCTGCCGCCAGCAGTCCGGCACGGTTCCAGCCCGGCACTCCCAGCCACTCCGGAACAGCCTGCCGGTCCTCCAGTATCGCGAACAGGGAATCTCGCAAGGGAGTGTAACGATAGTCCAGGGAACGTACATGATAATCCAACATAACAGGCCAGCTCCGGGGAAAGTTTGACGGAACCCGGCGGTCAGGGAGATCCGCCTTGATTCTATGCTTTTCTTCAGCTAATCTTAGCGTATCATGGCCGACCGAAAAACAAAAAATATTACCAGGTCTGCCGACAACCGAAAACGATTGCGACATAATCTGGAGCAGCGCATTACCTATGCCCTGAAGATCCAGGACGGCGATATCCACAAGCGAATCATGCTGGAAAAATTCTCCCAACTGACGGCCGAAGAACTATCGGAAGCCCTTCACTTTATCCTGCACGAAGCGGCCCGCGGGCGCAAGGATTTCCAGAATATTCTGCCGGCTATTTCCGATCTGGATCCCCTTGTGGCGGATAAAGGCTACGATTTTATCAGCCAGGTCTGTTACCTGGCATCGCTCAGTGGCTACGAAAACGTCACCCGGTTTTTGTGCCGCCCACGCCGGCAACAAGTGCCGAAACTGGATTTTCCGGCGGATTCCGACCAGCTGGCCCACGAAATGACTCTGGGCGAGCGCAAGGCCCTGGCCATGAGCCCCGCCAGGGCGACACTGGATCGGTTGCTGTTCGATCCTGAGCCTATGGTTATCGAAAAATTGCTCAAGAATCCCCGTCTGACATTGGAAATGGTGGTCCGGATAGCAGCGCGGCGCCCCAACCGCCCGTCCATTTTACGCACCGTGTTCCACTCTTCCCGCTGGAGCCCCCAGTACGAGGTCAAACTGGCCCTGGCCCGCAATCCGTACACGTCGCCGGAAATCACTTTTCGTCTGCTTCCGGCCTTGCACAGCCAGGATTTACGCGACGTCGCCGCCGACACCAGCCTGATGCCGGAAATCCGGGACGCGGCCCGGAAAATGTCCATCGAGCGGAAAGATCATGAATCCAAACACTGATTCCGCCAGCCCGTCCACCGGGCAATCCTCCCGCTTGGGCTCTCTCTTTTCCAATATCAAGTTGTTTGCCATCGCCACGTTTATTCTGGTGTTTTCGACGCTCACCGTCGGCGTACTGACCACCCGCTACATAACCGAAAAAGAAGGTGTGCTGGAGATTTCGCTCATCCAGAGCAACATCCGCCTGGTGAACCAGACATTGGAAAACATAGAGCAGCAGATCCTCAAGGAAGACCGTCGTCTGTACGAACTGACCGCCATCCTGGGATGGGAAGATCTTTCTCAGAAACTGGAGGAGCAATCCATCACCCGATCCCCCCTGGTCAAGCACCTCTATCTCTTCGATCCCCAAGGCAACATCCTCTTTTCCGATTGCGAAGACCACCCTCATCGTCGTCTCATCCAGCAGCGGATCTATCCGCAGATGGCCCGCAAACGAATTCCACTGCAGAGTATTCACCATCTGCACACCTCGGTGAATGCCGTCTACTATCTGTTCTCCATTCTCAAGTTCCAAGCCGCCACCCAGCAGATGGTCTACACGCTGGTCATGGAATTCAATCTCGAAAACCTGGGGGCATTTTTCGACCCCTTCATCCATGATCTGGCAAAAAACTACCAGATCTGCATCCAGGACTATGAAAACAACGTCATCTATGGCGAGGCCATCGAGGACCCTCGGAAATATTTTGCCGAACAGCGCTTCCCCAATACCTTCTACCGCTGGATGTTCCAGCTCTCCCCACGTAACGCCGCCGAAATCGAGCAGGACGAACGGAATCGCCGTGCGCTCACTGTTGCCCTGATCGTCATCAATCTGGTCCTGATCCTCTCCGCGTGGTTCCTTGTGTACATGGGACGCAAACGCGAGGTTCGCCTCACCCGACAGAAGGAAGAATTTATCCGTAACGTGTCTCACGAAATGAAAACGCCCCTGTCCCTGATCAAAATGTTCAGTGAAATTCTCATTCTGGGTCGCAAGCGGGACGAAATCACCCGCCAGGAGTACCTGGGCATCATTTTTGCCGAGACCGAGCGCCTGACATTCCTGGTGAACAACGTACTTGACTTCTCCAATCTGGAACGCGGCCTCCAGAAATTCTGCTTCGAGGAGATGGATCTAGCGGCCTTGGTGAGCAAGCACCTTGAAGTTTTCGACTATCGTATTAAAAAGGAAAACGTTCACCTGCACGTTGACATCGCTCCGGATTTACCCTCCATCGAAGGAGACTCCAATGCCTTGGCCCTGGTCCTGCTGAACTTGCTGGACAACGCCATCAAATACAGCTCCGACGGCCGCAAGGATGTACACATCCGTCTGTTTCGCGAAGAAAATGATGTGGTGCTTGTCGTCAGGGATTACGGCATCGGCATCTCCCCCCAGGATTTGCCCCGTATTTTCGAGAAATTTTACCGCAGCAATCACTTATCCGTCCGCCGCATCCGCGGCAGCGGCATCGGCCTGAGCCTGGTTCGGTATATCGTCGATGCCCATAACGGTCGCATCGCAGTGGAGAGCACGCCGGATCAGGGCACCGAATTTACCATTCGTATCCCCCGCTACTCACCACCGTCCGAGACCTGATGCTTCATGTAGTAGCCGTAACTGATCTTGATGAGGATCTCCCGGGGATTCCGGGGAGGAAGGAAATTTTCTTCCTTCAGGATCAGCAGAAAACGATCGAGATACTTCTGCTCCAGGCCCGGACTTGACCGGGCGTCCTGTCCCAACAGGGAATCAAAATAGCGGATGGCGTCCTCGAAAAGTTGGTTGAAAGACGCCATGCGGCTGCCGAGTTCGGCTTCCAGTTCCTCATATGTGGTGGGGAATATTTTCTCTGCCTTCATCGCTGTTCCATTATACACCACATCCCTTCCGGAAAAAACCAGGATATCCCCAACCGCATCCCTGATTCATCAGGAAGAAATTCGCGCCGCCAGAGGACGATACATCAGCCCGAAAAACATTTCCAGATAGCGGTTCGTTTCCCGCCGTTCCAGGTTGGACACAAACTTCCAGAAACCGTAAATCCGGGATAGACTCATCAACCGGGCGGCGTAGCGCCGCCAGGTATAGCGGGATTCGATCCGCTGGATGGACGCCCGTGACATGCGTTCCCACATCTCAGGAGCCGCCGCGCATTGGCGGAAGAATTCCGTCAGCAGGGACGTCACCCGATCCCCCCGGTTTGGATCGATATGGTAGCCGGAAATCCCATGTTCGATGATCTCACGCGGTCCGCCATATAGGGTCGCAAACGTCGGCAGCCCAGAGGCCATGGCCTCTATCACCGTTAGTCCGAAGGCTTCGAAAAGGGCCGGCTGCACAAAGACCCCTCGTTGATCGGCGACATATCGGTACAGCTCCCCCGCGAAATTCTTGTCGAGCTGACGGCCCATCCAGCGGACACTCCCCTCCAACTGGTATTCATCGAACAAGCGATGCATCCGCTCGATCTGGGCCCGCTCCTCATCGTCATTGGACTGATGGACGTCCACATGACCGGCCACCAGCACCAGATTCGCCAGGTTGCGCAAATCGTCATCCTCGCCATACCAGCGCATCAGGCCAGTCATGTTTTTAATATAGTCGAGCCGGGACATGGAGAAGATGACCGGCTTGTCCGAATCATCGATCCGGCCGCGAGTGTCGGCCGAAATCCCGCCAAATATCATCGTCTCCAATTCTTCCTGCAGATCGGCAAGGCGCCGCTCCTTTTCGGAGTACGGGAAGAAAATACTGGCATCAGCGCCAGGCGATACGATATTGAATTTGGGATCGAACACATCGATGCCGTGCACCACCCGATAGAGTCCCGGCATGGTGAATGTGGCGTAGCTCTCGTACTGGCCGATCATGTCCCGGGTACCGGCAATCTCCTGGTACGTGCTAGTGATAATGAAATCAGCCGAGTTCATGGCGATCAGATCGGCGGTGAATTGGGGGGGGAAATGATACTGTTCCTCGTTTTCTTGCCAGTACAAGGCCGAAAAGAGATACTTGGTCTTTTCCAGCGCATGGGCGATATTGCACTGGGTTACGCCCAGCCGATTGGACAGCAAGGTGGCGACCAGATTGCCGTCGGAATAATTACCGATGATCAGGTCCGGCCGGCCGCCCAGCTCGGCCAGAATCTCCTTTTCCGCCTCCACCGCGAATGACTCCAGATAGGGCCAGATTCGAAATCTGGAAATCCAGTGTTTCACCACGTCTCCGTTGGCATGACGCACCGGGACCCGGAGAATCCGCGCCTGTTCCGTCCCGTTGATCCTCTCCAGTCGCTGGTTACAGGTCGTCTCCTGTGCCTCAGGGATCAGACGGGTAACCACCAGGATGTCCGGTTCGATATCGAGTCCTTGGCGGTGCAACTGCTCCCGCATCTCCTTTTCCAAAGCCCGGACCTGATCAAGAATATAGACCACCTGGCCGCCGGTGTCGGGCAATCCCAACACGTTGGATTGGCCGAAATAGCCATGTGGCGACAGGATGACCAGCGAGAAGACCATGGGGATGCGGCTGAGAAATGCCTCCATCCGTTCATGGTCCGGCGCTTCGAGGATATCCACACACAGCCGCATGCCCTCCCCGATCCGGCCGGCATCGCGGCCCCATCCCGGTTCGAATCCCAATTCCTGCAACCGGTGCCCCACCGTGTCCCACTCACTGGCCGGATCCACTTCTTTCAGATACTCCAGTGCTTCTCGCAAAGCGAGCAGCAGGCCATCCACGCCGTCGACACGGTCATTCAGCATCAACTGACGGCCCCGACAGGTATGAACCTGCAGAAACTCGAACAGGGCTCGCTCACCGACTCCGTCCTCCCGGAAGAGAATTCTGGACAGATGACGATTCAGAAATTCCACGCCCCGGCCGATGGAACCTGTCTCCTTCAGGCGGGGGAAGCCCCGGTTGAACGGCTTCATGTCGACCTCCAGCACCCAGTCGCTCTCCTGCTGGGCGGGATTGACCAGCTTTTCCTGGAACTGCAGGTATTCGGCGATACTGACTTCATGAAAATACACATCTTCCAGATGAAAAGCAAAGAACTGCCACCGGGCGATATCAGGACGATACGACAGGTAGATCCAGGGCTCACGGAGCGCCGCCACCTGGGAACGCTTCATCAATACTTCCAGAACCGAGTTCCTCAGTTCGGCGCCGGTTTCCGTTTTTTCATATTGCTCAAACGCATACTGAAGATCGGACTGGAGCAGGAAGGGCCGTTCCAGCTGGACCAACCGCCGGAACAGCAGATGGGTGGCCTTGCGGTTCTCCCGGGCAAGTGTATTCAACCTGTCGATCATCATCGTCCTCCCGGTTTCCGGTATTCCGCGTTCAGAAAGCCGTAATAGTCCAGGCCGTCGCAGATTCCGGCGGCATATTTTCCGGGTGCGAAAAAGACACGGGGCTTGCCCCGCAGCCATTCCAGCTCCGGGCTGTGATTGCCCACCGCCACGCCCCGGTAGCCACCCTGCAGCATATCCGCATCATTGCCCGAATCGCCGGCCACCAGAATGTGCTCGGGCGGCCAGTGCCAGCGCCCGGCCAGATAGCGGATGGCCGCGCCCTTGCCCGCATCGGCCGGCAGGATATCCAGGAATCGACCGTGAGAAAAAACAGCTTTGGCGAATAACCCCCGTTTCGGTAACAATTTTTCCACCTGTCGAACGCAGCCGCTCTTGTCGGGCGATATCACATAACTGATCTTGAATGACCGCTGGTTTTTCGGCGCCTGCAAACGCAGGTCGGACATCTCCGCCAGGACTTCCCGGATTTTATCAGGCTCCCATTGCCGTGCGATCTGTTCTGACCAACCGGAATCAGGTTGCAGATGCGGTCCGTAATAAATCTCGGTTCCCACTGCCGTCACCAAAACATCCGGCAACGGCACTCCCCACTCTTCCAGAACCTCCAGCGTGATTTCCAGGTGCCGCCCCGTGGCGATGCCAAAGCAGACGTGAACCTCGCTTCCCGCCAAGCGCCGCAGCAAACGGTCCAGCGCGGCCGGGTCCCCGATGAGAGTATTGTCGATATCGCTGATGAGCGCGCGGTCCATGTGCTGCAAATGCCGGCGAACATCATCATCCAATTTCCTATTTCCAGCCATCAGCCCCCTTTTCCCACCCGGCAACCTGCCGCCGGTAAAGCTCCCGGTCCGTGGTAGTCGCTCCCTGGATTTCACACATCCGGGCGGCAAATTCCACGGCCCGTTGAAGAGTCAACCCCGGCGGCCAGTCATGCAGCAATCCCCACAACGCCACCGCACTGAACGCATCCCCCGCCCCGACGGTATCCACCAAATTTGTCACTGGTGGCGGCGACTCCTGCGCGAGGAAATCATCACTACCTGTAACCATGGCACCTTCCCGACCCAACGTGACCCAGAGCCACTCCACCGCCAGGTTCCGTCGCAACCGGCGCGCCTTCTCCGCCACCGATGCGTGCTCAGGAGCAGTGTCATGGGAAAGAATCTGCAATTCGTCCGCGTTCAACTTCAACCAGCGCGCCCGGCCGGCCCATTCCCGAACAATGCCCCATTCCCACCAGGGGCTCCTCAAATTGATATCCAAAAAGGCCGGCACCCGGTGATTCCGGTGAAGTTGTCCCAGCGCCCGGCGTGACACGTTGTGTCGGACGGCCAGCGTGCCATGACACAGAATGGCGGGAGAGAGAGGGGCCAACAGTGACTCGGCCTGATCCAGATCGATATAATCGTACGCCTGGTAGGGCACGATATTGAATCGTGGCTGATCTTTTTGCATCACCACCTGGACACGTCCGGTAGGATGCGACGGATCTCGCTGAATTCCCGCAATCGTCATGCCCCACTCGCGCATGGCCTCCAGGACGGCATCGCCGGCCTCGTCCCGGCCGACACGGCTGATCATTACCGGCGCCAGCCCAAAGCCCTGCAGATGCCAGGCGACATTAAAGGGTGCCCCGCCCATAACGCGGTTCCCATCGGGGAACTCATCAAATAACACTTCTCCAAAAATGACGATTTCATTCATCCCAATCTTCCGTTTTCTCCAGCAGGCGGATTTCCACGTGTGTCGCAGTGGATTCGTCACCCCGGCCGGGATATCCGATGATCCGCTAACAACTGGTGCCCAAGGGGGATGGTGCGAATTCTCCGTGAGGAAGCGCTTCACTAGAGCCTTCACCGGGGAGAAGGAGCTGAAAACCATTATCCATTCAAGCGTCATTCATCATGAGCATCACGTTCTCTCACTCTTTGTGATGCACGAAGCCCCATGAGGGATTTAGCCGTTGGGCCAGATGATCCGCGGCCGGCGGTACCATGAGGAACGGCGAGGATATGTTCATCATCCTCACCCAAGGCATCCCCAGATCAGTCATTTCGTGGATTCTTTCGACAGGAAAGCCCCGCTGCGGCGGCCGGGCGCTTCTCCGGAATTCATGGTCGGTGATCGCCTATCCGATAACGACGCAGTTGCGCCCGCCATTCTTGCACCGGTACAACAACCGGTCGGCACGCTGCAGTATTTTTTTCACCGAATCGTCTGAACGGGCCAGGGTGCAGCCCATTGAAAGGGTTACGGATAACTTCTCACCATCCAGGATCAGAAAAGAATTCTGCACCATGATTCGCAGTCGTTGGGCGATTTCAGTCAGCGTCACTTCATCCAGATGGAGCAGGAGACCGACAAATTCCTCGCCGCCCCAGCGGCCGATGATATCATACGGCCGTGAACTGCTGGACAGGGTTCGTCCCACCATCTGGAGCATGCGATCACCCATCTCATGCCCGTAGCGATCATTGATCTCCTTGAAATGATCGACATCGGCCATAATAAAGCCGAAGGACCAACCGAACCGCCGAACCTCGTGAAACCGTTGATCCAAGGCGGCTTCGATGTAGCGCCGGTTGGCCAGGCCGGTCAGTGGATCCAGATAGGCCATTTTTTCCAGGTCCCGGACGCGGCGTTGCAGGCTCTCCCGCCCCATTCTTTCGTTGAACAGTTCCAGCGCACCAACAATCCCGCCTTGTTCATCACGAAGAATGGATGTGCGAACCCGCACCGGCAAGCGATGACCCAATTTGTGGTGGAGAAAAACTTCCACTTCGCGGTTCTGACCATCCCGGATGGTTTGGGCCAGCGGACAATCATGCCGGCACAGACTGACGCCCGAACCGTTCACATGCTGCAGAATGTTGTCGGCACAGCAACTGCCCAAGACTTCATCGGCACTGAAACCAGTGATTTTTTCCGCCGCGGTATTCCAGTACACGATCCGCCGATTCATGTCGACGGCGTAGGCGCCCTCGAACAGGTTATCCAGATATTGTCGAAGTATAAGACTGTCAGGTTTCATTTTTACCATTACCGAATTCATCGCCTTGGGCCACCCAACATAACATCACCGAATTATATATTTTAACAAAACCCGGCCGACCGTGTGGATTCTTTTTTCTCACTATCATCCGTTGGAGAACAAGAATTTTTTCCGGAATCCCGTCTCGCCATGCGGCGAATCTTGGACGCGTCTATAGCCAGGATCATTCATCCGCGCTATAATACATCCAACCCGTCGCCAGTCTCGGGTCAAATCCGCCAGAGGGGATCGTTGTTGATGTCCAGACCTTTTGTTCATTTACATGTGCATTCCGATTATTCTTTGCTTGACGGGGCATGCAACCTGGACAGACTGGTCCAGAAGGCTGCTGCCATGAGTATGCCGGCGCTCGCCGTTACCGATCACGGCAACCTGTTCGGTGCCGTCCAGTTTTACCAAAAGGCCAAGGCAGCCGGGATCAAGCCCATTATCGGCTGCGAGGTCTACATCGTCCCCGGGAGCCGTCATCAAAAGGATGCCGGTCAGGAGAAACGTCATCATCTGATCCTGCTGGTTCGTGACCAGGAAGGCTATCGCAACCTCTCCCATCTGGTTTCCCGGGGATTTCTGGAAGGGTTTTATTATAAACCACGCATCGATTATGAATTGCTGGAGCAGCATGCCGCCGGTCTCATCGGCCTGTCCTCCTGCCTGCAAGGCGAGATCCCGTACCACCTGGCCATGGGCGATGAAGACACTGCCGAACGAATCGCCCGCCGCTATGAGACCATCTTCGGCCCGGGGAATTTTTACCTGGAACTCCAGGACCACGGTTTGCCGGAGCAGAAGACCGTCAACGAGCGGATGCTGGCTCTGGCCCGCAAAACAGATCTGCCCCTGGTGGCGACCAATGACTGTCATTATCTGGAAGCCGAGGATTATCTGGCCCAGGAGGTACTGCTTTGCATTCAGACCGGTAAAACCCTGGATGACAACAGCCGGATGCGGTTTCCAACCCAGGAATTTTACCTGAAAAGTCCGCAGCAAATGGAGTTGCTGTTCGATCACATCCCGGCGGCGCTGGAAAACACCATGCGTATCGCCGAGGCTTGCCAGTTCGAATTCAATCTCCAAAGCCAGCATTACCCCCAATTTGATATCCCCGCCGGATTTTCCCGCGAAGAATATTTCGAACATGTCACTCGCCAGGGATTCAGAAACCGGCTGGAATTGCTCCGTCCCATGGCTGACAGCGGTCAGCTGAAATATCCGCTGGACAAATATGAAAAGAGGCTCGATTTCGAAATCGATGTCATCAAGAACCAGAACTATGCCGGTTATTTTCTCATCGTCTGGGATTTCATTCGCTATGCCAAGGATAACGGTATCCCGGTGGGACCCGGTCGCGGCTCGGCGGCCGGCAGCTTGGTGGCCTACTCCCTGAAAATCACCGACATCGATCCGCTGCAGTATGACCTCCTTTTCGAGCGTTTTCTGAATCCCGAACGTATATCGCCGCCGGATATCGATATTGATTTCTGCACCCGGCGCCGGGAAGAAGTCATCCGCTACGTCACCGAAAAATACGGCAAGGAATCGGTGTGCCAAATCTCCACATTCGGCACCATGAAGGCCCGGGCGGTGATTCGGGACGTGGGGCGAGTCCTGGGCATGCCTTACGGTGACGTGGACCGCATCGCCAAACTCGTCCCCCAAGGGATTAATATCACCCTGCAGGATGCGCTGGACCAGGAAGAAAAGCTCCGCCAGGCCATGGCCGACGATCCCCAGATCAGGAAACTTATCGAAATCTCCCTGCGGCTGGAGGGGCTCAGCCGTCACAGCTCCATTCACGCCGCCGGGGTCGTCATCGCCCCCGGGAAGCTCATGGATCTCATTCCCCTGGCCGTGGGCAACGACAGCGAGGTCGTGACCCAGTACAACATGAAGGACGTGGAGAATCTTGGCCTGTTGAAGATGGACTTCCTGGGGCTGATCACCCTGACCGTCATCGAAGACACCGTCAACATGATCCGGCGCAATCACGATCAAACCCTGGATATAAACCGCATTCCCCTTGATGACGCCAAAACATACGAGCTGTTCTCCGAAGGCGCCACGGCGGGCATCTTCCAGTTTGAAAGCGCCGGCATGCGGAACTACCTGCGTCGTCTACGCCCCTCACGGTTCGAGGACCTGATCGCCATGAACGCCCTCTACCGGCCCGGTCCCATGAAAGGGGGCATGGTGGACCGTTTCATCAACCGTAAGCATGGTTTAGAGCCGATCAGGTATTCGTTACGGCAACTCGAGTCCATCCTCAAGGACACCTACGGCGTGTTCGTCTATCAGGAACAGGTCATGCAGGTGGCGTCGGAAGTCGCCGGCCTGACACTCGGCAAAGCCGATACGTTGCGTAAGGCCATGGGCAAGAAAATCCGCCATCTAATGGACAAAATGGGGGCGGAGTTCGTCGCCGGCTGTGTCGCCCTGGGCATCCCGCGCCGCGACGCCGAAAAACTGTTCGAGGACATGGAGGGCTTTGCCGAGTACGGTTTCAACAAGTCCCACTCGGCGGCCTATGCCTGGGTGGCCTACCAGACCGCCTATCTCAAGGCCCATTATCCCTATGAATTCATGGCCGCCCTGCTGACCAGTGAAAAAAATGACACCAAGAAAGTGGTGCAGTACATATCCGAGTGCAAGCGGATGGGCATACCTGTCCTGCCGCCTTCCATCAATGACAGTGTGTTGGACTTTCTGGCCACACCGGACGGAATCCGCTTCGGGCTCGGTGCCCTGAAGAATGTCGGAGCATCCGCCATCGAAGTGATTCTGAACGCTCGCCGGGATGGCCCTTTCCAGTCATTCACCGATTTCTGCTGCCGGGTCGATCTGCGGGCGGTCAATGCCCGGGTCATCGAAAGCTGCATCAAGGCCGGGGTTTTCGACGAGCTGGGTTACCGGCGCAGCCAGCTGGCCGTCGTCACAGAGAAAACGGTGGAATACGCCCAGCGCCGCCAGCGCGACCAAGCGGTGGGGCAAAAAAGCCTGTTCGGCCTCATTCCCCAGGAAGAGGAGGCCGATCCTTCCCGGGAGGTCGAGAGCCTGCCCCCCATCGACGAATGGGATCGCAAGATGATCCTGACCACCGAGAAGGAAATACTGGGTTTCTATATTTCGGGAAATCCTCTGGATGAGTTTAGTGAAATTATTGGCCGGTACACCGACATGACCATCGATCACCTCGCTCGGGAGAACCGGGGCAAGAAATTCCGGATCGGCTGTGTTTTCACGGACATCAAGCCCCGCCGGACCAAGCGGGGTGACAACATGTGCACCGGCCTGCTGGAGGACATGACGGGAACCATTGATTTTGTGATTTTTCCCGAGGCATTTCACAAATACCAGGATTTCATCCAACCGGATCTGCCCTTGCTCCTCATCGGTATGTGCGAAGTGGAAGAGGATGAATCCCTCAAAATGGTGGTGGATGAAATCCATCCCCTGGCCAACGCCCCTGACCTGAAGGTTTCCCTGGTTCGTTTGGAAATCGACGTGGAACGCCTGTCGGAGAGACAGGCCCGGGAACTGGCCGAAGTACTGATGACCAGCAACGGGGACTGCAGTGTGGAAATCTTCCTGCACAAGGGCGGGCTGGGCACGGCCGTGCTTCGCTCCAACGGTTTTTTACAGGTGAATTGGACATCAGACCTGAAACAGCGGATCGAGGAACTCACCTATACCGGAGTGGTTCATTACGTTCGATGACAGTATCGTCACGAGGAATGAAGGCTCGGTACCGGTGCTCATCGAACGACGGATCACTCCGCCGCGTTCCATACCGCGTGATGTCCCGCCTCACCCGCCGCCTCCACCACCCAGGAAAAAATGTCTTAAAAAAGTACGCCGATTCTGGTAATAATACAGTATTGAAACGGGAACAATTTCGCTGGTCGTCACCACTTCTCTTTCAGAGGAAAAAGAAGCCGTGCCTGAAGAGCGGGAGACTGATCCTGCATCCCAAGAATGAATGCCGCTGACGGAATGGCAGGTCCGATGTTGTTCCCGGATTCGATTTGTGATGAAATCGTCAACAGGAGGTTATCATGTCCGCAGGACACCCCAACTCGTTTGATTCCCGCCAGACAGTATCATACAACGGGAATACCTGGACTATCTTCAGCCTGAAAGCCTTGACCAAGGCCGGTTTCGAACGGGTGCCCCGATTACCGTATTCGATTCGTATCCTGCTGGAAAACGCGTTACGCAACGAAGACGGCCGCCTGGTGACCCGCCACCATATCGAGACACTGGCCGGATGGGAACCCCGGCGCAAAGAATCCAGAGATATTCCTTACATGCCCAGTCGCGTGCTGCTGCAGGATTTCACCGGCGTACCGGCTGTAGTGGACCTGGCCGCCATGCGGGATGCTATGAAGGAACTCGGTGGCGATCCGGACCGGATCAATCCCGTGGCCCAGGCGGACCTGGTCATCGATCATTCCGTCCAGGTGGATGTGTTTGGTTCAGCCGACGCCATGCGCCGCAACATCGAGTTCGAGTATCATCGGAACCACGAACGCTATGCCTTGTTGCGCTGGGCGCAGAAAGCCTTCAAGAATTTTTCTGTCGTACCACCGGGTACCGGGATCTGCCACCAGGTCAATCTGGAATACCTGGCCCAGGTGGTTCACGCTCGCTCCGAGCGCGGCGAAGTCCGGGCCTACCCGGACACCTGCGTCGGCACGGATTCCCATACGCCCATGGTCAATGCTCTGGGCGTCATGGGGTGGGGCGTGGGTGGCATCGAGGCTGAAGCGGTGCTATTGGGTCAGCCTTATTATATGCTGATGCCAGAAGTGATCGGCTTTCGCCTCATGGGGGCCTTGCCCGAGGGAGCCACGGCCACCGATGTCGTTCTTACCGTCACTCAGATGCTGCGCGCCCGCGGCGTGGTGGGGAAATTCGTCGAGTATTTCGGACCGGGTCTGGACAATATGACCATCCCCGACCGAGCAGTCATCTCCAACATGTCGCCCGAGTACGGCGCTACCATGGGCTTTTTCCCGGTAGATGACGCCACCCTCGACTATCTTCGGTTCACCGGGCGGGATCCCGCCGTGGTCGCCCGGGTGGAAGCCTACTGTCGCGCCCAGGATCTGTTCCGCACGGCGGCCTCACCTGAGCCCGAATATACCGACATACTGGAGTTGGACCTGGCGACTGTGGAGCCGTCCCTGGCCGGGCCCAAGCGGCCCCAGGACCGGATCTCCCTTTCCCTGGCCCATCAGGCGTTTCAGGATAGTCTCACGGCCCCGGTCGCCCAGCGAGGCTTCGAACTCCCGCCGGAAATGTTGGACCGGTCGGTAGCCGTGACCATAAACGGCGAAACCTTTACCCTAAAGCACGGCTCCGTGGTGATTGCCGCCATCACGTCCTGCACCAACACGTCCAATCCTTCGGTCATGATCGCCGCTGGCCTGGTGGCCCGTAAGGCCCGGGAACGGGGCCTGATGGTTCCGCCCTGGGTCAAGACCAGCCTGGCGCCCGGCTCCATGGTCGTCACCGATTATCTGGAAAAATCCGGCTTGCTCGAGGATCTGGAAGGTCTGCACTTCAATCTGGTGGGCTACGGCTGCACGACCTGTATCGGCAACAGCGGTCCGCTGCTGGCCCCCATCGAGGAGGCCATCCGGCAGGGAGACCTGGTGGTATCCTCCGTCCTCAGCGGCAACCGCAACTTCGAAGGGCGCATTCACCCGCTCACCCGCGCCAATTACCTGGCATCGCCGCCGCTGGTAGTGGCCTATGCCCTGGCCGGCCGCTCCGACATCGACTTCAGCAACGAACCCCTCGGCCTCGATGCCGATGATCAGCCGGTCTTTTTAAGAGATTTGTGGCCCTCCCTGGAAGAAATCCGCGAGACCATCCAGCGATCCCTGACGCCGGAGATGTTCCGGGAACGGTACTCCAGCGTGACCACAGGCGACGCCACATGGGCCTCGCTCCCTGTTCCTGAGGGCAAGATCTACGCCTGGGACGACCACTCGACCTATATCAAGCATCCGCCCTTTTTCGAAGGACTGACTCCTGACGTCGCCCCCATCACGCCCATCCGCGGGGCCCGGGTATTGGCGCTCATGGGTGATTCCGTGACCACCGACCACATCTCGCCGGCCGGGGCCATTTTAAGCACCAGTCCGGCCGGGCGATATCTCACCAGCCTGGGCGTGGATATCAAAGACTACAATTCGTATGGCTCACGGCGCGGCAACCACGAAGTCATGATGCGCGGGACGTTCGCCAATATCCGCATCAAGAATTTGCTGCTGCCGGGCACCGAGGGCGGGGTGACCATGCATTTTCCCACTGGTGAGATCATGCCCATTTATGAGGCGGCCATGAAATACCGGGCCGAGCGGACACCGTTGCTGGTCATCGCCGGCAAGGAATACGGCACGGGCAGCTCCCGTGACTGGGCGGCCAAGGGTACGTTCTTGCTTGGCATCCGGGCGGTAATCGCCGAGAGCTACGAACGGATCCATCGTAGCAATCTGATTGGCATGGGAGTCCTGCCGCTCCAGTTCAAAGAAAGTGAAAATGCGACCGCCCTAAGTCTGGCGGGGAACGAGACCTTCTTCATCGATGGTTTGGACGATTCCCTGCAGCCGGGGCAGTTTCTGACGGTCCGTGCCGAAAACGGCGATGGCGGAAGCAAGGTGTTCGCAGTTCTGGTCCGGCTCGATTCCCAGGTGGAAGTGGAATACTACCGCAATGGCGGAATCCTGCAGACTGTCTTGCGCCAGATGGCTTGACGGGGATCCGCCGGGCCCCTTCTCTGACAGATTCCCCCCAACCGGAGCGCCGCGAGGCGCTTCGGCTTTGTTTGTCGCCTCTTCGCCGGTCCCGATTTGTCTGCATCCGCAGGACGTTGTGGGCCATGGAGATCACGCCGCGAGCCACCTTCGTCTCCGCCGTGGTCCCATGAGAAATAAATCGTCATCGAACGGCTCTCCGTAAAACCTACCTACTGCACAGGATTCGGCCGGCCGGCCGGTTTTTTCTTGACCGACGGCGCCGACCATAGTATAAAAAATTGTTCTTAATAAACGACTTAACTTTTTCATTTTCGGGAACCAATGGGATTTCCGTGAGGAGGAGCAGGATGAAATACAGGATGTTCCTGACGGTTTGCATGCTGGCCCTGGGCCTGGGATCAACCGGATATCTCCGGGGACAGCAGAACTTCAAGGATCTGGTGGGTCCTGTTCAGGTTGGCCCCGTTCGGCAGACATCGCCAATGGCGGTTCCCTTCATCACCTGGGGGGGTGATATGGCCACGTTCTATGCCAATGGCGGCCTGACAACCCGCTCCGGCACCATCTTCAATAAACAGGGGCTGAATCTGAAACTGGAGTCGGGCGACAATTTCATTCAGCAGGTTCGCGATTACATGTCCGGCAAAACCCCGTTTCTGCGAGGCACTTTCCGCATGATCGGCATGGCCTCTGAAGTCATCGGCTCCGATCCGCGAACCCAGGGCGTGGTGATCATGCAAATGACCTGGTCGGCGGGCGATCACATGGTCGTGCGACCCCACCTGAAAACCATCAGCGATCTAAAAGGAAAAACCGTGGTTCTGCAGCAGGGGGGCCCCCATGTCGGCATGCTGGACGATATTCTGAAAACAGCCCGTCTCGGCTGGAACGACATCAAGATAATCTGGGCCAAGGAGTTGACCGGTTCCCCCCAGAGTCCGGCGGAAATGTTCCGCAAGGATGCCAATATCGCCGCCTGTTTCGTCATTACGCCGGACATGATCGGCCTGTGCGGCGGTTTGCAGAACACCGGCTCCGGCGCCGAAGGCACCGTTCGCGGTGCCCGGGTACTGGTCTCCACCGCCGAGCTATCGCGCTCCATCGCCGACGTGTACGTCTGCCGCAAGGATTTTTACGACGAGAACACCGCGGTCGTGCTCAAATTCGTGGCCGGATATTTCAAGGCCTGTGAGGAAGTCCTGAAACTGAAAAGGGACTATGAATCCAAGGGCTCCCCCCAGTACATGGACCTGCTTCGTCTCACCCAGTCCATATACGGCAAGGATGTGATCCCCACCCTGGAGGAAGACGCCCACGGTTTGCTGTCCGACTGCACCTTTGTCGGCTATCCGGGCAATGTGGAATTCTTCACCAAGAAGAACAACCTGCATGGTTTTGAGGCATTTTTGAAATCATCCCTCGACCTGGCGGTGGGTCAGGGTTACGCGCGCCAACGATCGGCGTTTCTCTCCTCGGGTTTTGATTATTCCCTGCCCATTTTCACTGATTACCTGGCCACTATCACCATCCAGAAGCGGGAGCGTTTCCGCGCCGAGGTTGTCCAGAAAGAGATCGAGGAGTTGAGTGCAGGCGGAGCCCTCGACGAACGGACCATCATCACCTTCACCATCAACTTCGAACCCAACCAGACCGATTTCAGCACCAACCGCTACGGATCGGAATATCAGCGTGTCGTGGAGATGGCCGACAAGTATGCCAATGCCGTGATTGCCATCCGCGGGCACTCCGATCCGACCAAAACCCTGTATGACCTGGTGAAGGCCGGCATCGCCAAGGGAGTGCTGCAGCAGTCGGGCAGCCGTGGCAATTATCGCTATTCCTTTAAGGGCAAACCGCTGGATATCACCGAGACTGAAAACATCCTGAAGCTTATCGAAGCGGGTGCCTTTGATGGCGTCCAGGACTACAATCCCCGCCAGACCATGCAGGCGGCGCTGAACCTTTCCCGAAAGCGGGCGGAGGAAGTGCGGGATACCATTATTGCCTATTGCCGCGGCAAAGGTCTGGAGCTGGACCAGAGCCAGATCCAGGCCGTGGGAGTGGGCATTCGTGAACCGTTCATCGCCAAACCGGGCAACATGGAGGAAGCCCGCCAGAACATGCGCGTGGAGTTTCGTCTGATCCGGATCACGGCCGAAGCCGAATCCAGCACGGTTTTCGATTTTTAGCGGATACACCGGCGGCCGGGCCGCCATGTATGAACAGGTAAGTCACCCGACGGGAAAGAGACAATGCCGTTGAAAAATTTCAAGATAATCCATCTCACCCAAGCAGCCGTGATCCTGCTCTCACTGGCGATGGGTGTCGGACAGGCGGCGGTGGACGATCACAACGTGGTCATCGTGCTGGATGCCTCGGGGTCCATGGGCGGCAAAATGCCCGGCAGTTCCGTCATGAAGATGGATGCCGCCAAGTCCGCCCTCAAGCAGGTCATCCGCGAAGTGCCGTGGGATACCAACATCGGCCTGCTGGTGTTCAGCGCCGGTAACCTTGACGTCGACTGGGTGTATCCGCTGGGTCCGCGGAACGACGACAAGCTGTTGGCGGCCATCGATCGCCCCGAACCTTTCGGGGGAACGCCACTGGGCGAATATCTCAAAATGGGGGCCGATCGCCTTCTGAAACAGCGGGCGGAGCAATACGGCTACGGAACCTACCGGCTGCTGGTGGTCACCGACGGTGAAGCCGGCGATCCCGACATGGTAGAACGTTTCGTCCCCGAGATCATCGCCCGGGGAATCATCATCGACGTCATCGGGGTGGATATGGCCGGTCAGCACACCCTGGCCACCAAGGTGCACTCGTATCGCTCCGCCGACAACCCTGGCGCGCTGAAGACCGCCATCGCCGATGTCTTCGCCGAGGTGGCCGCCGCCGGAACCGACGGTTTCGGCGAAGACGCCTTCGCCGTGATCGAGCCCATCCCGCAGGAGATGGCGGTCAGCATGCTGAAAGCCCTTTCCTCGAGCGGCAATCAACCCATCGGCGAGGGTCCGGGGGCGACCGGGGACGATGGGCGGTACGGCGATTCCGCGTCCTCATCCTCCTCGAGCTGCCTGACGGTGCTGACCTCGTTTTTCGCGGTGCTCATCATCGGCCTGGTGGTGTTCATCATGATCATCATCCTCATCGTCCGGGCGCGACGATCCTGAGCGCCGGACGGAAAGGATGAAACTTCGCCGGTGGCGGCTACCGGAGGGAACCGCCGATGTTGCACAGGGATGAATGGGGCCTGACCCCCTCGGTTCATATTCAGGGGGCGACTTCATGAAGAATGAGGACAATAGCTGATGAGCCAACGGAAAGCCACAGGAATCCTGATTGCCGCCCTGATCTGGGTGATCATCATTGCTGGCCTGGCTGTTGCCGCCAAGTATCTGATTTTGCCATATTTCGAAGAGAAACTTGAAGAAAATACGGGGTCTGACGGTCTTTTTAAACATGAGATCCGGCTGGCGCTGGACTCCTTTTCGGGTTATTGCATTCTGCGGTCCGACGCCATGAAGAGAGATTTACAAGGTCGCGGCATCCGGCTGAGCCTGCTGGACGACAAAGCCAATTACGAACAGCGGATGACCGCTCTGATAAACAAAGAGATCCACATGGCCGTATTCACCGTGGATTCCTTCGTTCTGACCGGTGCCCGGCATGATAGTTATCCGGCCACCATCGTGATGGTCATCGACGAGACCAAGGGGGCCGACGCCATCGTTGCCTACAAGGATGCCGTGTCCAACGTGCAAGACCTCGACGATCCCCAGGCCCGCATCGTCCTCACCCCTTCCTCCCCCAGCGAATTCCTGGCCCGTACCGTCATCGCTCATTTCAGCCTGCCCCGGCTACCGACCCAGTGGTGGGAAGCCGCCGACGGCTCCGGCGATGTTTACCAGCGCTTTGTCGCTGCCGACCCGAAGGCGCGCCGGGCCTACGTGCTCTGGGAGCCTTGGGTTTCCCGGGCACTGGAGCGGGAAGGCGCCCACCTGCTGCTGGACAGCTCCCGCCTCAAGGGCTACATCGTGGATGTGCTGGTGGCCGAGCGCAAGTTTCTGCGGGACCATCCGGACCTTGCCCGCGACGTGACCGAGGCGTATCTGCGGGCCGCCTTCGCCTACTCCCAGACGGAGGAAGACCTGATCGCGTTGGTGAGTAAAGACTCCGAGAGCGCCGGCGCCCTGGCTCTGAGCGAGGAACAGGCCAAGAAACTGGTGACCGGCATCGAGTGGAAGAACACTCTGGAAAATTATGCCTATTTCGGCCTGGCACCGGCGGATCGGAACCGGAACCTGCAGCACATCGAGGAGGTCATCGGCAATATCACCGACGTCCTGGTGAAAACGGAGGCCCTGAACCGGAATCCGCTGGAGGGCCGGACCAACATCATTTACTACGACCAGATTCTGAAGGAATTGCAGGCCGCTGATTTCCACCCCGGCAAGAAAGTGAACCTCATCGAAAACCTGGGGTCGGGCACGGAAAACCTCAACGAGCGCCTCCCCGAAGCGGGCTTGCGCGAATTGACGGTCGAGGAATGGGAGACGCTGGTTCCCGTCGGGACGCTCCGCATCAATCCCATCAGCTTCGCCCGGGGCACGGCCCGCATCAATATCCAGAGCCGGCGGGAGATGGCCCGACTGGCCAAAAACATGGAGGCCTGGCCCAAATATTACGTCCTCATCACCGGCCATGCCCGGGCCGAGGGTGAGCCCCAGGCCAATCTGCGCCTGGCCCGGCAGCGGGCCGAGGCCAGCCGGAGTTTTCTTATCGACGCCGGCGTCGCCGAGAAACGCATTCGCGTCTTGGCGGCGCCGTCCAAAACCCGCGGCGGTTCGGCCCAGTCCGTATCATTCGAGCTGCTTCAGCTGCCTTACTGACGGGGCGGGCAGTGACGAATGCGGACCGTCGTGCGGACGACGAGAGATCATGAAGAACGACGGCAAGGCACAACCCGATCTCTGGCGAAGGAACATCCTGGACAGGTCTGTTTTCACCAGACGATTCATTTCGAGACTGGCGTCGCATCCCTGGACCCTGCTGCCGTTTCTGGGAGGAATCACTGATTTGCTGGCCCTGTGGACCTTCAGCATCCAGTCGCCGCCCGCCGTATTCGCCGGCCTGGCAGCGGTGTTCCTCTCCGTGGGAGTCTTCCTGACCCGGCTGATCACGGGCAGCGAAGGCGTAGCCAAACTGGTCCTGGAGGAAATGGAACAGGAAGCCATCCGCAAGCGCGAGCGCACCCTCGACGAACTGGACCGAAAGTTGACCGCCGACGGAGATTCGCGCACGGAAAAATGCCTGCGGGATTTACGAACCCTCGCCCGGGCATTCCAGCAGGACAAGGCATGGCTGTCGACCCTCAACACACGGTCGACCTTCGACATCCTCTCGGGAGTTGAGCAACTGTTCATGCGCTGCGTGCACTATCTTGAGAAAACCCTCCAACTCTGGTACACTGCCCGCGATATGTCCACCCCTGAAGCCAGGGACGCCATTCTCGCCGAGCGGGAGCGAATCCTCGAGGATGTCACCGCCAGCGTTCGCCAGCTGGGCAAAATTCTGGCCGGCATCCAGCGCCTGGGCGTATCCGAGGGCGAAGCCGGTTCCGATCTGGCGCACATCCGAGATGAAATGGACCAGAGCCTCGCAGTCGCCAAGGCCGTGGAGAAGCGGATGACAGACCTGGAGCGTGAACTGGACACCGAGGTCTGATTCAAGGTACGGATAAGGTTGGGGTCACGCGGCCCAGCACCACCGGACCAGAACGAGATCGGGGTGGTGCCCTTGAAACGAATATCGTCCTCTCGCCGGGACGCCCGCAGAGAGGCAGAAGGAGAAAACCTATGTTCAAGGCAATTGCACGCTGGTTCAAGGCTTTTGGGTATTTGTTGACCGGGCAGATCGACGCCGCCCGGCGGACGCTGGATACCAATCCCCACGTCGTTCGTGCCAAGTATGACGAGATCATTCGGGAAAAGACCAGCCGGATCCAGCAGTACAAGCAGGCGGTGGCCGGGTTGATCGCTCAGCAGGAAAACAAGATCGCCAAAGTCAAGAACCTGACGGAAGAGGTTCAGCGCCTGCAGCGCCTCAAGGCGGGCGCCCTGGCCAAGGCCAAGCAGCTGGTCCAGAAACTCCAGGAGCAGGGCCAGAGCAAGGAGGAGATTCAGGGCGACGGCGAATACCAGAAATGCCTGACGGCCTACAATGATTTTTCATCCACCCTCGCCGAAAAGAACGAACGGATCATCGAACTTGAGAACGATATCGGGACATACAGCACACGTATTCAGGAGCACAAGGTCCAGCTGCAACACTTGCTGCGCGATATCGAACACGTCAAATCCGAAGCATCCGACGCTGTGGCTGATATCATCACCGCCAAGCAGGAACAGGAGCTGGCCGACGCTTTCGCCGGGATTGCCGAGGATGGAACCGCGCGGGAACTACAGGAGTTGCGACAGCTGCGGCAGGAGGTCAAAGCCGAGGCGCGGATTTCCAAGGAACTGGCCGGCACCGATTCACGGGCCCAGGAAGTCGAATTCCTGGAGTATGCCCGCAAGTCCGCCGTCAACGAGGAATTTGACGCCCTCGTCGGTTTGGCGGAGGAAAAAGACACGGCGGAGACACCCAAGGAAAAAGCCGGCTCGGACGAGGAAAAAACTTCCTCCCTGCCGGAGTAGTCGCCCCGAAAGTGGTGACGAGAATACCGTCATATTTCACAGATCACAAAGGAGGCGTTTATGAAGACTCGCACATCCAGATATATCCTGATTGCAGCCGCGCTGGCGGTGATTCTGGCCGTTCCGGCGATCTGGATCATGATCCGGGCGGATGAGGTCCCCACGTTCAGTCTGGCCTGGAGTGAATACCCGTCCTGGAGCGCATTCGGCGTAGCCCATGAGTTCGGCTTTATCAACGGCAAGAAGGGCGAAATCGGCCCCATCGAGAAAAAGTGGGGCGTCGATATCGAACTGAAGGAAGCCGACTATGACACCTGCCTGGTGATGTACGGCTCGGGCAAATGCGACGCCGTCTGTATCACCAACATGGACGCCCTGATCCCCTGCCTGACCCGCAAATCCGTCGGAATACTGCCCACATCCACCAGTTTCGGCGCGGACGCCTGCATCGTAGACGCCCGCATCACCGACATCCAGCAACTGCGGGGCAAAAAGGTGTACGGCCTGGCCAAAACGGTGTCCGAATACTGCTTTGTCCGGAATGTCGAGATCCTGGGTGAGAAGGAAGCCGATTTCCGGTTCACCAACATGGATCCGGCGGCGGCGGCGCTGGCCATGCAGCAGAAGCGGGATGGCTTCGACGCCATTGTGGTCTGGAATCCTTTCGTGCTCGAGACGCTCAACAAGCGGAAGGACGCCCGCGTGCTGTTCGACTCCACCACTATTCCCGGTGAAATTATCGACATGGTGGTCATGACTCAGGAATCACTCGACAAACCGGGCGGCGACAAGTTCGCCTGGGCGGTCATCGATGCCTTTTATACCATCAACCAGCAGATGGCCAAGTCTGAAACCCGGGATGAAACCCTCATCGCCCTAGGTGAGAAGTTCTCCAACCTCGACCTGAACTCCATGCGCAAAGTGGTGCAGCAGACCCGTTTTTACTCCTCACCGGAAGAGGGCATCAAGGTGCTCGGCAAGGAAGCCACCGCCGGCATCATGGAAAAAGTGGTCGCGTTCTGTGTTTCTCACGAAATCGTGCCCGAAGCCCCAGCCGTCGGCTTCGGCAGCCGGGCCGAGGCGAAAGAGGTGGCGTTCCGGCTCGATCCGGCCTACATCAAGGGATATGTCGCCAAATCCAAATAAGGGCACGGCATGATTCGTCAACCCATCAGCACCCGTCTGACCGTCCTGCTGGGGATTATTTCCGTCGTCGCCCTGCTGGCGGGCTACACCTTGTTGTCCTCCATGCAGCACCTGGACAATCCGGACGACACCACCATTCCCACCTGGTCACAGCTCGGGGAAGGTCTGCAACGCTTGATCGAGGCCAATCCCCGGACCGGCGAGCGCTGGTTGCTCCTCGATGCCGAGGCCACCGCCACCCGGCTGTTCCTGGGCCTGTTTTGTGGCATCCTCGGCGCCATCATCCTGGGCCTGCTGATGGGCTGCTATGCCCCCATCGAGGCGCTGCTGGTGCCGCCGATGTCGCTGCTGGCCAAGATTCCGCCTACCGCCGCTCTGGCCGTCTTTTTCGTACTGGTGGGCACGGACACCGAAATGTACGTGGCCATGATTGCCTTCGGCGTACTACCCACCCTCGCCCAGTCCGTTTACCTGGCGGTCCATGACGTACCCCGGGAGATGCTGTACAAGGCTTACACCCTGGGCGCCTCCCAGATGGAATTGATCTGGAACATCATCGTACGGGCGGTGTTCCCCCGGCTGATCGATGCCGTCCGGCTCCAGATCGGACCGGCCATGGTCTATCTCATCGCGGCGGAAATGATTCTGGGCGACGTGGGCTTCGGCTACCGCATCCGGTTGCAAATGCGCCTGCTGAACATGAACGTGGTGTATCCCTATCTGACGTTTCTGGCCGTGTTCGGTTTCACCATGGATTACTGCCTGCGCCTGCTCCAGCGGGTAACCTGCCCCTGGTTCGTCCGGCATGGAAGGTGAGCAGATGGAGCATCCGCTCGTACTCGAAATCCAGAAACTGTCCCACTGGTTCGGCGACAACCTCGTGCTGCACAATCTGGACCTGAATATCATCCGCGGCGAAATTGTCTCGCTGGTGGGGCCCAGTGGTTGCGGCAAGTCCACCCTGCTGCGGGCCATCGTCGGCACGCACCCCCCCTGTCGTGGGCAAGTGGCGGTCTACGCCTTGGGCGCCACCACGCCCACGGTCGTGGTCAATCCCAGCCGCGACCGGGGGATCGTCTACCAGCAATATTCCCTGTTCCCTTTTCTGACCGCCGCACAGAACGTGGCCATGGGGCTGATGCTGGATCAGACCAGCCTCCCTTTCCGGTTCTTCCGCCACATGTCCTGGCGAAATCTCCGGCGGCGCCACCTGGAGGAAGCGGAGGCCCTGCTGGAAAAGCTCAAGCTGGCAAACGCCATCCGCCTGTACCCGCACGAGATGTCCGGCGGCATGTGTCAGCGGGTGGCCATCGCCCAGGCCCTGATCATGAAACCGGAGATCCTCTTGCTGGACGAACCCTTCGGCGCGCTGGACGAAGCCACGCGAGAGGAACTGCAGCGCATGCTGCTGACTCTGTACCAGGAAAATATCGACGCCCGGGCGAAGGGAGAGGATTCGCCCTATACCATCATGATCGTCACTCACGAACTCAACGAGGCCATTTACGTAGGTGATCGGGTGGTGGCTCTTTCCCAGTTTTGGAACTGGCAGGAACAGGGGCACCTGCGGTGCCCGGGGGCCACTATCGTGCTGGACCAACCCGTTCCGGTCTACCATCCCGATGAGGAACGAAATTTTGAGACCTTCATTCAGGTCCGCCGGCGAATCCGCCAGGCGGCGTTCGAATCCTCGGTTCTTCAGGATCCGCGGGAATATAAAACCTTTGCGGCGGATCTGGCATCCGGCCGCGGCGAAGGCGTGCTGCGATGAGTACTTTATCGGACGACTCCTTTCTGAAAACGGCTGGCCGGATTCTGAATTCCGGCCAGTCGCGCACCCTGATCTTCACCGGGAATATTCACGACCTGTTCCGCCAGTCACAGGTCGACAGCACCGAGTATGTCCCCCTGCAGCAGTTGCTGTGCACCAAATGGCAGGTTCCGCAGCGGATCCTCATCGTCTACGAGCTGAACGGCCCCATCCGATTCGTCAGCGAGTCGGATCGGGACAAAGTGCGCGAAGCGTGGTTGCGCTGGCGCACCGGACTGGACAGCAATGACCTGGCTATCAAGACGATGCTCAGCCCGACTCGGGAGCAGTCCCGCCTGGACCAGCTGGGGCGGTCATTCGACAGCAACCTGACTTCCGCCATCGGCAAACCGACTCTGGCCCTGGAGATGCTCCGCCAGATCTGCCTCTGCTCTCGGACGATCCTGGACGGAAAGCCCATTCTATCCCAGGATCTCATCATTCTGATCGAAGCCGCCGACATGCTGATCCCCGAGGGCGAGATCAGCCGGCTGTCCGATGCCGACCGTCACCGGGTCAGCATCTGCCACGACTGGTTTTCCGATCCCGAATTCGCCCGTCACAGCGACGCCGTCATTCTCCTGGCGGAGTCCCGCAGCCTGTTGAACCAGCGGGTGGCCATGCTGCCGCCCGTCCTCGAGATCAACATCCCCGCCCCCGGTCATGAAGACCGCCTGGCGTTCATCCGGTGGTTCCAGGAACGCCAGGAGCCGGGCCAAAGCCTGCGCCTCTGGTCCACTGACGACGAGCTGGCCCGGTTCACCGCCGGATTGAGCATTCACGCCCTCATGCAGCTGCTCAAGGGAGCGGTGCACGAGAAACGGCCGATCGGCCTGACCGATGTGGTGGCCAAGGTAGAGGAATTCATCCAGCGTCAGCTGGGCGAGGACATCGTCGAATTCAAGAAACCCAGCCACACTCTGGAGCAGGTAGTGGGATTCACCCACCTCAAGGATTTCCTGCGGCGGGAGCTCATCCCCCGCTTCCTTTCCACCGGCACCGACGCCTTGCCCGGCGCGGCCGTCTGCGGGCCCATCGGCAGTGGCAAAACGTTCATCTTCGAAGCCGTGGCCAATGAGCTGGACATGGTGGTGCTCGTTCTGAAGAATATTCGCAGCATGTGGTACGGCCAGACAGATGTCGTCTTCGAACGCCTGCGCCGGGTCCTGGACGCCCTCACCAAGGTGTTGATCTTTGTGGACGAAGCCGACACCCAGTTCGGGGGTATCGGGCCTGAAACCCATTCCACCGAGCGGCGCCTCACTGGCAAGATTCAGGCCATGATGTCCGATCCCCAATTGCGCGGACGGGTAATCTGGCTGCTCATGACGGCCCGCATTCATCTGCTATCGCCCGATATCCGTCGGCCGGGCCGGGTGGGCGACCTGATCATCCCCGTCCTGGATCCGACGGGTGAGGACCGCGAGAAATTCGTGCGCTGGACGATCGGGGTAGCCCTCGGCAAGGCCCCCACAAAAACGGCCCTGGAGCAGACCACTCCGCTGATGTACGACTATTCCGCCGCCAGTTTTGCCTCGCTCCGGTCGGAATTAAAGGCCCATGTGGTGATGAAAAAAGGCGCTCTGACGCTCACAGAGATCCAGGCCATCATCCGCGACCACATTCCGCCGGCCATCGGGGAAATGCGCCGCTTCCAGACCCTGCAGGCCCTGGTAAACTGCACCCGGCGCAGCCTGTTGCCTGATCCCGACGTCACCGCGGAACAGCGTTCGGATTGGGAACGGGAGATCCGGGCCCTCGAGGCCAAGGGAATCCGATGATCGATCCACCGGGCCACAACATTTCCGCCGATCCATCCCGTAAAAAATTTTACACTTATGACCACAAGCACTCCGTCGAAGATTACGCCGATCTCTGGTTTCAGGAATCGGAGGAGGGCCGGATTCTGTTCGTGGTGTTCTACACCCTGGCCTGCCGCTGGGGTCGCTGTCTCGGCTGCAACCTGCCGGCCCGCAGTTCGCCCGTCCATATCGGCTACCGGGCGCTTCTCAGGCAGATCGACGGAGTCTTCGGATCACCGGCGGTTCTCGCCCGCCGCCGGGAGATCCGCAAGGTCATTCTGAGCAACAACGGCTCCATCCTGGATGAAGCCACATTTTCATCTACCGCCCTACTTTATTTCCTGGCGCAATTGAACATCCATTTTCCCCGGCTTTCGGTGCTGAGCATTGAAACCCGGCCAGAGTACGTGGATCTCGCCGAACTGGAATTCATCGCCCGGGCGCTGGCCGAAGGTGACACCCCGACACAGCTAGAGCTGGCCATCGGCTTCGAAGCGTTCGACGATAGGATCCGCAACAACATTTTCCAGAAAGGTCTCGACAAGAAAAATTTCGAAGGGCTGGTGGAGAAAGCGGCGCGGTACGGATTTCACCTCAAATGCTATTTCATGCAGAAACCGGTCCCTGGACTCAGCGATGCCGAAGCGATAGCCGATATCCATCGGGCCGTGGATTATCTCGCCGACCTGGCGATCCGGGAGAACGCCCGTATCAATCTGCATCTGAACCCGACATTCGCCGCCCGGGGAACTCCGCTGGCAACCGCTTTCCGGAAGGGCGAATTCCGGCCGCCCCGGCTGCTGGATGTGGCCCGGGCGGCGCTGCACGCCGCCGGAAAACCCCTTTCCGTTTTCATTGGGCTCTCCGATGAGGGGCTGGCCGTCGATGGGGGGTCGTTTTTGTTGCCGGGTGAGGAGCCGCTGGCGGCACAACTCGAGGCATTCAACCGTACCCAGAACCATGAAATCCTGGTGAAGATGGTAACCGGCAGTGGAACGACAGCCCTCGATCCGTCCGCGTCAGCCGGAACAGGTACTATTCCGGATAAACACCACCATCGGCCTGCCATTGCCTACGGCCGGAAGGACGGAATGACATCCTCTCTCCAAAAAGGACAGGACCCGGACCTGGAAGAGATCTCGCATGCCCCCGTCAGGAGAGATGCCGCATCGAATCTGTTCGCCGGACTGGACGTTTCGACGCAGAGCTGCAAACTGGTGGTTATTGATCCCGCCGTCGGGGATGTCCTCCTGGTGGAGACCGTCAACTACGACCGGGATCTTCCCCATTACGGCACGCGCGACGGAGTGATCCCCGAACTGGGCCCGGGCGTAGCCGAATCCGACCCCCGCATGTGGCTCGAGGCGGTGGACAGCGTTCTTCAGCGGCTGGCGGATTCGTCCGTTCCCCAGGCCCGAATACGCGGCCTGTCCGTCTCGGGCCAGCAACACGGCCTGGTGGCCCTTGACGCCGCCGGCCGTCTCACTCGTTCACGCAGCAAGCTCTGGAACGACGTCTCCACCCATGAAGAGTGCCGCTGGCTCACCGAGCAGGTGGGCGGCCCGGCGGCCATGCTTCAGGAAATCGGCAATCGGCAGCGGCCGGGGTACACCGCCGGTAAGATTCTCCACCTGATCCGCCAGGAACCCGCCGCCTTCGAACAAGCAGCCACCCTGTTCATCGTCCACAATTTCATCAACTGGTATCTGACCGGGGGGCCTGAGGGCGGCGTCCGCTGTTTGGATCCCGGCGAGGCCTCGGGGCTGGGCCTCTGGAATCCACGCACCGGCGACTGGTCGCGCCGGTTGATCTCGGCCATTCATCCCGACCTCGCCGGAAAGCTGCCCCCCCTCTTGCCGGCCGATGCCGTCATCGGGACTATCTCCCCTCAATTGGCCCACCGGTTCGATCTGTCAACCGAGTGCCTGATTGCCGCCGGCAGTGGAGACAACCAGCTGGCCGCCCTGGGCACCGGCCATACCGGTCCCGGCCGGGTAACGGTTTCCCTGGGGACCAGCGGCACGGTTTGTACCGTCTACGAGACGCCACCACCGGCCGACGACGGCGCCATCGCCCTTTACCGTGACAGTACCGGGCGGTATTTATCCCTGCTCTGCGTGTCCAACCTGGCCAACGGTTACAACGCCTTGCGGCGCGAATACGGCCTCATTCACGCCGATTTCGAGCGACTGGTGGCGCACACTCCGCCGGGCAACGGCGGGCGTCTGCTCATCCCCTGGCATGACGGGGAGCGGACACCGGACCTGCCCCTGGCGGTGCCTGTGCACTTCGGGTTCGGCCTGGCGGATTTTACGCCGGAAATCCTCTGCCGGGCCGTTCTCGAAGGCCATGTCCTGAACCTGTACGAGGGTTATCGCCTGATGAACCTGACGCCGGGGGAAATCCGACTGACGGGCGGCCTGGCACGATCGGCGGCGTGGGGCCAGTGTATCGCCGATGTTTTTGCCGTCGACTCCATTCCGGTGGAGGGAGAGGGTGCCGCCCTGGGGGCCGCCCTGCACGCCGCCTGGATTTGGGAGAGGAATCATCACAGCGGACGGGCGTTATCTGAAATCGTGGATCCTTTCATCATCATGGACGAAACCCGGCGGTGCCGGCCCCACCCCGAACTGGCGGAAATAGTCGAACTGCAGCGACGGCTGTTCCGGGCGGTGAGCCGCCGGATTCGCGGGGAAAGCGGCGAGGATCCCTTCCGCCTGGGTCACGAGTTACGTTCGCGATCGACCTGAACACCGCTCTTCAGTCATTCGTCCGTCCCAGTCGTTCGTGCACGGCTTTGAGCTGGCGGATGATTTCGATGCCCTGGGGGCAATGCTCCAGACACGCCCCGCAGGCCTGGCAATTGGACGCCTTTTGCTCCGGCGACAAGAGCTGGTTGTACAGGCGATAGGCCATGCTGCTGTCCGCGAACATGAACGTGTCGTTGTACAGGGAAAAATTGAGGGGG
The DNA here is from genome assembly GCA_016935015.1 of Acidobacteriota bacterium. Classification (GTDB taxonomy): domain Bacteria; phylum Acidobacteriota; class JAAYUB01; order JAAYUB01; family JAAYUB01; genus JAFGRT01. The sequence continues at coordinate 61,360 of JAFGRT010000029.1, forward strand.
ATATTGACCCCGTGGGGACAGGGCATGCAGTAGGCACAACTGGTGCATTCGATCTGTTGCAGGTTCCGATAATAGTCGCTAACCATGTCCACCAGGGCCAGTTCCTCCGGCTGCAGGACAGGCGGAGTGGCTTGGTCCGCCAGATCCAGGTTTTCTTCGAGCTGGGCCAGGTTGTTCATGCCGCTGAGCACGGTGGACACCTCGGGATGGTTCCATACCCAGCGCAAGGCCCATTCGGCCGGCGTCCGCTTCACCGGTGCCATATTCCACAAACGGCGAACCGCCGGCGGGATGGCGTCTGTCAGCTTGCCGCCGCGTAGCGGTTCCATGACCACCACGCCGAGACCGCGCTCGGCAGCGTATGTCATCCCCGCCAGGCCGGCCTGGAACTGGCGGTCCAGGTAGTTGAGCTGGATCTGGGCCACATCCCATGGAAAGGCGTCCATCACCTCCCGGAAAAGGCCGATGTCGTCATGAAAGGAAAACCCCACGTGACGGGCGCGGCCGTCGCTGACGATCCGCTCGAGAAATTGGAGCATCTTCAGCTCCCTGATCCGTGGCCAGCGCTCCCGGTTGAGGCTGTGCAGCAGGTACACATCCACCCACGACGTATCCAGCCGGGCCAATTGCTGGTCCAGAAAGCGGTCACAGTCATCGGGGGAGAAAACCAGCCAGGTCGGCAGCTTGGTAGCCAGGAGCACGTCGCCACGGCAATGCTTCACCGCACGGCCCAGCAGCGGTTCGCTGCGGCCAGCATGGTAGGGATAGGCCGTATCGAAATAATTCACGCCGCGCTCCACCGCCTGCCGGATCATCCGGACGGCCTGCTCCTCGTCGATGACCCGCTCGGGATCGAAGATGTCGGCCGCCGAACGCACCGGTGGATCGGTGGGCAGGCGCATGCACCCGAAACCCAGCGCCGAAACCTGACGCCCTGTTTTCCCCAACGGGCGATACTGCATGTGCCGCCTCCTTTACCGATGGAATGTCCTCCGCCGGCCATTCATTCTACCTGAAACGGGTGGGCATTGCCAAGCCGGGGACAACCGGCCGTTTCCTCCCGCACTGGAGGGCCACGGTCAGGGGGAGATTCAGTGATCGCGGCGCGCGGCAACCGGCCTCTCCCTCCGGCACACAGTCATGGCCTCCGCGCATGGTCCCGAACGACCCGCACCGGGCAGCGTTGGATCGGATGGTGGTCATTCGTCCCGGTGAACGGTTTCGGGGCTGAACGCCGGCCGGCAGACGGCGATGTAGCGGGCGCCACCCGCGTGGGAGGTACTGTACCGCACCCACTCATTCCGCGGGGCCATCACGGCCTGACCGGCCGTTGCCTCCAACACGCCGTCTCTCGTCTCCACCCGCAACGTTCCGTCCAGAACCAGCGTGAATTCGTCGAACTCGGGGGTCTGGCCAGGCCCGGACCAGCCTGCCGGACTGTCCATCCGGGCAAGGCTCAGGTCCGACGTGCCACTGTGCACCCGCCCGATGTACTCCAGAATGATTTTCTCACGGGTTCCCACAGCAGTGATGCGGGCCGGGGCTTCAATCAGACGGGCCATGTTTCCTCCGTTGATATGCGTCTGGCACGAGGGATCGTTGTCTTCACTCAGGTTTCAACCATGTATTCCTCACCGGCATGATATCCGGGCAGGGTTGCGTTACCGGGCTTGATCCGAGTCAGTCTGTACGGCAGGATGGCTGTCATAGAAGGAACAGGAATCATTCCGGTTCGGCGGTCCCGACGGTCTCCCGGAATTCATCCACCTGGAGCAGTACGGCATCGCCCACCTTCTCCGTGGTGATTTCGATGGAAAATGTCTTGACGGCCCGCCCCATCTGGATATCCGGATAGGCCTTGACCCGGATGCAGCTTTCGCCGGACTGGAATGTCTCCAGAACTGTGTTGCGGATCGTGCAGGACTTGCAGTGAACCTGCTCGCCACAGCCGCCCGGTCGGCCGGCATGCACGCATTCGATCACGTCCCCGCCCCGCCGCGGCCCTCGATGGCCGGCAACTCCTTGCCCAGCAGCAGGCGCGCTGCCTCGTTGGCAGTGAATACCCGTGGTTCGGGCTCGATGACCAGCACCGGCGCCGGCGGACGGTCCAGAAAGGAACCGAGTGATGCCGGATAGCGGGCCAGCAACGACTGGGCACAACGGACACAAATTCCATGCGTCACCTGGTGTTGCCGTTCGTCCTTTTCGGACGCGGTGGAGAGAGGCCGATTACACCAGGCACATATTTTTCTCATTTGGCTATACGCTCCGCCCGCCGGCGTTTGCTCCGGCCTTGCCCCATTGCGTACGGGCAGGGATCCTCCGGCACCGCCAGGCCATCCTTTTTTTATAAAAATGCAATTCTAGGACTTGGCCCCTGCGCAGGACAAAACACATTCACCGGCCACCCTCATGAAACTGACAGAGGTTACGTCCCGAGCCGGCGTCGCCATCCGCCGGGGATGATGCAGCGGTGGCGTGGTCATCGACCCGTCACAAGCAGACGAAAAGACCGGCCGGGCTGGATGACCGCTACGGCCGAATCCCCTCGGCTGATCCGTGGCCATTGCCGGAACGTCGTCTCAGTGTTCGGAGCTGTCCCCGACCACGGCGATGCATTCGATTTCAACGCGGGCGTTCAGGGCCAACCCCTGGGCCGCCATGGCGCTGCGGGCCGGTGGATGTTGCGGAAAGTACCGGCGATAGACCTCATTCATGGCCGGCCATTCTCCGATATCGGCCAGGAATACGGTGCATTTGACCACCCGGTCCAGTGAGGATCCATTCCTCTCCAGGATAGTTTTGATGTTTTTCAGAATCTGCTCGGTTTCGGCGGCGATGCCGCCCGGCACCAGCTCCGTGGTCCCTGGCCGGGTGCCCAGCTGCCCCGACAGAAAGAGCAGGTGTCCGACCCGCACCGCCTCCGAAAACGGCAGGTTGCGCCCGGTAGCCGCCGGGCTGTTCAAAAACTCCACCGCGGGTGCCTCCGGCCGAGGTTCGGCACAGCCGATGAACAGTCCCATCAGGATTCCCGCAATTCCAACAACAATCATTTTCATGAAAGGATCTCCTCTTCCACGGCGACGCCCGATCTCTTTGCGGACGGATTCCACGGGCTTCAGTCACGAACGGAATAGTCGTCCTCCCTCTCACGACGGAATATCGCCGTCAACGGCCAGAAATCCTGGCGGCGGCGTGACACTCTTTCACCAGCCGACACGCCCCTCTCGCCGCAACGAAACATCACTCGCGGCCCAGAATTCGGCGCAAGACATCCAGGCTGATGCGGGCCCCGCTGATGATCAGCGCCACCGTCTGGTTGTGGAACCGCTGGGGCTGCTGGCAGAGGGCCGCTACCGTCAGGGCCGCCCCCCCCTCCACAAGCAGATGATGACGTTCCACCATCAGGCGGATGGCCGCGGCGATCTCTTCTTCCGTCACCAGAATGCAATCGTCCACCACCGACTGGCAAACCGGGAAGGTGATGGCCTCCGGTTCCATGCCGCCGGCGGTCCCGTCGGACAGGGTTGGACCGGATTCCATCTCGACGATCCGGCCCGCCTGCAGGGAAGCCGCCATGACCGGCGACCGCTCCGGTTGACAGGCGATCACCCGTATTTGCGGATTCCATGTCTTGAGATATCCCCCCACGCCGGCCATCAATCCCCCGCCTCCCACCGGCACCAGGACAGCGTCGAGGTTCTCGCACTGACGGGCCAGCTCCACTCCGACGGTCCCCTGGCCGCCCACGACCTGCCAGTCGTTATATGGCGAAACGTAGATACGCCCCTCCCTTTCCGCCGTAGCCCGGGCCAGTTGTTCCGCCTCAAGACAATCATTTCCGTGGAGGATGATTTGGGCGCCGTACATGCGCAGCGCCTCCTGCTTGGCCGTGGACGTATATTCCGGCAGGAAAATGGTCCCGGAACAGGCATAGCGTTGCATCAGAAAGGCCATGGCCGTGCCGTGATTGCCGGAGGAGGCGGTGACCACACCCCACTCCCGCTCCTCCGGGGAAAGGGACAGGATTTTATTCAGGGCGCCACGCACCTTGAACGACCCGGTCAACTGGATATTTTCCAGTTTCAGCCGGACATCGCCGGTAATGAGCCGGCTGAGGCAGGGCGATTCCTCCAGCGGGGTCACGCGGAGCTTGCCTCCGAGTCGCCGTCCGGCGGCCAGGACTTCATCGCGCACGCGGGACAACACTTCGCCGTTCATGAGCGCGACTCCCTCAGCCATTGACGGACCCGGGCGACGATGGTTTCGATGGCCACAGCGTTTTTACCCCCTTCGGGAATGACGATGTCCGCCCAGAGCTTGCTGGGTTCGACATACCGGATATGCATGGGCCGGACGGTCTGGAAATACTGCTGCCGTGTACTCTCGAACGTACGTCCGCGCTCTTCGATATCCCGCTTGATCCGCCGGATGATGCGGATATCAGCATCGGTGTCCACAAAAATTTTCAGATCCATCAGATCCCGCAGCGGTGCATGATGGAACACCAATATCCCCTCCACCAGGACCACTTCGGCCGGCCCCACCGCCAGCGTTTCGGTCCGCCGGCAATGGTTGACGAAATCATAGAGGGGCTTGGCGATGGTGCGACCCGCCAGCAGTTCATTGATCTGCAGGGTCAGCAGTTCGAAATCGATGGCGTCGGGGTGATCGAAATTGCGCTTGCTCCGCTCATCGAGCGGCATATGGGACAGATCCTTGTAATAACTGTCCTGCTCGATGATGAGGGCCGACTCATCTCCGGCCAATGCTTCGATGACCTTTTCGGCCACCGTCGTCTTGCCCGAGCCGGTGCCGCCGGCGACGCCGATAACGAATGGCATAGCTGCTCCTTGCCTTTCTTCCACTGCCTCGGGACGTAGTTCCTCCTCATTTTACGGTGACTATGTCAATAATTGCAAGTGACCAGAGACACCGGGAATCTTTTCCCTTCTCCGGCGGATGTCGGTCCGTCCATCGGAGCGGCTGGTCAACCGATTACTTGATCTTGATGTACTTTCCGGCAAAATAGGCCCGCACCCCCCGCAGGTACTCGCAATGTTCGGCCTCGACCTGTACGCGCCGCGCCGCAAACGTAAAGGTCAGGCGACAGCACTTGTCCGGCGGCTCCGGACATTCCTCCGTTTCGCGGAAGACCGCCACCTGATCCACCACCCGGATGGTTCCCCGGACCTCGCCGATATGCGCCGTCGGACCGCGGACCACCAGAAGCTCGAATTCATGGCTCGCCGGATCAGGCCCGGGGCGGATATACAGACTGCCCCCCAGGCCGTCGGCGTATTCGCCGACCCATCCGGGGGATACGCCCTCTCCCGTCCAGGCCTGGAGGTAATGAATCCGCTCGCGGGTCATGTCGCGCAGGCATTCCCAATAGGCCTGTTCGCCCGCCGGATCACCCCCGCCGGCGATCTCTTTCTGGAAACCACAAACATTTTCCTTGTATTCGATCCAGAGCCGCTCATCCTGACGCAATGCCTCCCGCTGTTCGGGCGGGATCGCCCGCCTCACCTGCCGGTACACCCGGTTGAGCTCGACATCGGCGGCTTCGTACTCCTGCTGCAGCGTGAGCGGGTCATCCGCGGCGAACACAGCGGTCGTTCCCACGTAGACTGCCGCCACGACACCCGCCACCAATACAAACAATACAAACCTTTCAAATCCGTTGCTGCCTGTCAAAAGGACCTCCCCGATTGGTATATCATCGCCCTGAATATTGTAGATTCCTTCTGCGCCGGGTACAACTTTCTTTTTCGAAACATCCCCGCATGCCGTCACCGGTTGAGCGACCCGTGACGGCACCGGCACCAAAGCGGTTGACACAACCCCGGCAACAAAACTATCATGGACTAAATGCGCCCACTCATCCGCGTGCACATCCTGTTTCTGTTGCTTCTGCCGGCAGCGGCCTTGTCCTTGGCCGAGGAGATATCGACGCCGTCGGCGGAAGAAATCCAGCGGCTCACCCAACTTACCCAGATGTACAAGGAAAAATTCACGAGTGATCCGCAAGAAGCCATCCACTACGCCGCAGAAGCGCTCGAACTGGCCTTGCGCCATGATCAGCACTGGGAAATCATTGATATCCTGACCAATCTGGGTAGCTTGTCCCTAACAGTCGGGGATCAGGACAAGGCCCTGGACTATTATCTCCAGGCCGATGACCGGGTCTCGCATTTCATGATCCGTGCGCCGGAAATCGATTTCCGCGAGCGGGCCAAAAAGATGCGGTCGACAATACTGCAGCGGCTCGGAGATGTTTATCTCGGCCGTCAGCAATTTGGCGAATCGTTGGCCCGCTACGAAGCCGCCCTGGAACTGGAAGGATCTGGCGGGCGGCAACGGATTCTTCTCTCGATTCATCAGCAGATCGGCTACATATATCTACTCACCGGGGAATATGACTGTGCCCTGGAGCATTCTCTCAGCGCCATCCGTCTGGCCGAATCCCTGGACGACAAATCCCGCATGGCCGATAACGCCTATCTGATCGGTTACATCCATCGCAACCTGCGTAAATTCAGCACCGCCCTGGAATATTTCCAGCTTTCAGCGCGGCTGGCCCGGGAAGCATCCCACAGGTCCCGTCTCGCCAACGCATTGAATGAGATCGGCAACGTTCACGGCATGCAAGGGAATATCGAGGCCGGGATGCGTCTCAAGATGGAGGCGCTGAAAATCGCCGAAGAAATCGGCGACCGCTATACCCAGGCCGCCTGCCTGAATGACATCGGCACGCTGCTTGTCCGTCAAAAAAAATATCCGTTGGCCCTGACGTATTTTCAACGGTCCTATGCCATTGATCTTGAAATCGGTCAATACCGGGAGATCATCGGCTGTCTGAGCAACATCGCCATGTGCTACGCACTGACCGGCCGGCCGGAGGAGGCCAAGCTTGAAATCCAGAAATGTATAGACCTGGCACGGGAAAAGAACCTTAATTTCGAATTGCTCAACTCACTCGAAGGCCTGTCCATGACAGCCTATCAACTCGAGGAGTACAAACTGGCCGCTGACAATATTTATGAAGCCTACCATTTGAAAGACGAAATTTACGACCAACAGTCCCACTCCCGGTTGACCGAGCTGCAGGCCCAATACGATACGGAACGAAAGGAAAAACAGATCCAGCTGCTGCGCAACAATCTGACCATCCAGGAGCTGGAAACGGAGAAAGAATTTCAGGCCAAGCGGTTGTTGCTGGCAGGGATCGGCGTGTTGCTGGTGGTCATGCTGCTGGTTTTTCGCCAGTATCGGCATAAGACCCTATCCAACCGTATCATCCGGACCAAAAACAGGGAACTGCAGGTGGCATACGAGCAATTGGACCGCACCGCCCGTCTCGACCCGTTGACGGAATTGGCCAACCGGCGGGACGTGCTGGAGCGCCTGGAAATCGAGCGCCGGCGCTGTGCCCGGAACGGCCGGCCCTTTTGCCTGGTCCTGGCGGATATCGACAGTTTCAAAGCCATAAACGATCAGCACGGTCATGATTGCGGCGACGCCGTGCTGGTCAGTCTGGCAGCCAAGCTGCGGGCTGCCATCCGCAAACAGGACACTGTGGCCCGCTGGGGAGGCGAGGAATTTTTACTGTTGTTGCCCGAAACCGGGAGCGAGGGCGGCCGGACTTTGGCCGAAAAAATCCGTGTCGCCGTCCATGCCGAACCGTTCCGGTACAAGGAGATGAAAATTTCGCTCAGCATCACCTGTGGCGTGGCGGAACATATCCCTGACGAATCTCTGGACGACTGCCTGAAACGGGCGGATCAGGCACTGTATATGGGTAAGCGCGACGGCAAGAATTGTGTCGTGACGGCCCAGCAGCCTGACGTGACGACACCCGAATCTTCCCTACGGCCGGACGTGAATCCGACCACGACCTGAGCGGTAGCATTCCCTCATGCCCGCTCCCGGGACATGATCGGCGAAGTGTCCGCTCCATGCCAATGTCCCTTCATTTCCCCCCATGAATAGCAAATAAATCCCAGCACCAACGGCATCCACGTCCGCCAGCGTGCCCACCGCTGCGGTACATGCTGCCGCAACAGTGAACGGATCCGCCATAAGCGGACGAGCGGGAAAAAAGGTGTCAGCCAGAAGCATTTCAGCCACGGAGACCCGGGCAGGTCTTCCGTCCGGCAAGCGATCCGGAAGAAACGGCCCTGCTTGACCTGGTGACGCAAAAACCGGCCCATTTTTTCCAGATTCCAGTGATCCACCAGGGCCGCTGGATTCACGTACAGGGCAACGTCGCGCGCCCGCAGGCGGGCATGAAACAGGGTCTCCTCCGATGAACCCATCTGCTCGGGGTATCCACCCTGTTCCAGATAGAAATCGCGTCGATAGGCCACATTGTTGGCCGGCATGTTCGTCACCGCCTGCCACCGGCCATACTGCAGTGATTCCCGGAACTGCAGCAGGAACATGGCCCGGCTGACGGCTGTCCGCGGATTGGCATTCCGCAACTGCCCTCCCACGGCCAGCACATCCGGCTGTTCGAATGAACCGGCCATTTGCTTCAACCAGTCGGGATGAGGCCGGCAATCGGCGTCCAGAAATACCAGGATGTGACCCCGGGCGAGAGCCGCGCCGATGTTGCGGGCCTGGGCCTGAAAGGTTTTCCGCGGCAGATGCCGGAGATGGACCTCGGGGAAATGGAGCCGCACCAGTTCGTCTGTCCCATCATGGGAAGAATCCACCATGATGATCTCGTGGGCCGGTGCATTCTCCTGCTCCCGCAACGCCTTCAGAACCGGACGAATGGTACGGCGGCTGTTGTAGGAGGGAATGATGACGGAAAGTTCCACCGGAGGCGAAGACATCGGGCGCGTCCTTCGCAGGGCTGAAATATTACCACTACAATCGAATTATACCATTAAAGTACGTCCCCTTCACCCAACAACGGGCCGGATGGCGAAACCGCCGCTATCGGCCTCGGGGCCGCCGCCCCCCGTAACGGCACCGCCGGCAGACGCTTGACTTGCCCCCACTGACTCTCTATACTGCAGGTAACCTGGAGAAGCTGTTGTTATTTCGTGGCTTGGGTGTAGGATGGGCGATCACAGACCGGTATCTCAAAAAGGGACAGCCTGCGTCAGTATTATCATACCGACCTACAACGCCGCCCGCTTTCTGCCGGCCGCCTTGGAGAGCATTTTCCGGCAGGATTACCCGTCGTATGAAGTGATCGCGGTGGACGATGGCTCGACAGACGAGACCGCCGCTGTCCTGCAGCCGTTTGCAGACCGAATCATCCTTTTGCGACAGCCCAATGCCGGCGTGAGCGCCGCCCGCAACCGCGGCCTGGCGGCCGCCCGGGGCGAGTGGGTCGTTTTTCTGGATGCCGATGACCAATTCTTGCCCGGCAAACTGACGGACCAGATCGCGATCTTCACCCGGCGGCAGTCCCTGGCCATGGTTCAGAGCGGCTGGCAGCTGGTGGATGAAAACGATCACTATCTCCGCACCATCGAGCCATGGCGTTTGTCTCGCCGTCTGGACCTGGAGACCTGGCTGCTTTGGAAGCCTGTTTTTCCGGGGGCGATGATGTTCCGCCGCCGGGTGGTCCAGCAAGTGGGCGGTTTCGACGAGAACCTGCGGCAAGCCGAGGATGTCGATCTGGTGCTGCGCATCGCCCTGGCCGGCGGAACCGGCGGCTGGCTCAGGAAACCGACGGTCCGTTATCGACTGCACGGCGGCAACACGATTCGGAACGGCTGGCAGCAGGCCCGGGATCTAAACCGGGTGATGGACATGTTTTTCGCCCATCCTTCTCTCCCCCGCCGCCTGCGTCGGCGCGAGGCCTACTATCGCTACTATACGTTGACCTGGCTGGCCTGGCAGCTGCACTGTACCGGCGGCGCGGCGGACATCGGCGATTATTTGCGCCAATCCCTTGACTGGATTTTTCATTACCCCGATCGCCTGGCTGTGCTGGTCAACTGGTCCGATTACCTGGCCGACCATTGCCGGCGGGATGAGCGCTTTCCCGCCGAACTGAGCGCTTTGTGGCCGATTTTCCGCCGGGTGCTCCACTTCGATGACACGTCTTGGCGCACCGCCGCCGCGATCCTCCAGATCTGGCTGTCGGTCTGGCATCCACTCCAACGCGGGGAAACGGCCGCAGTTATCGCCGGATTGCAGTCATGTCCCGTCCAGTCGCTGGACGAATTTGTCACTTGTTCGGTTCCCATCGCCCGCTTCAGTGATCATACCACCGTGCAGATGGTCAGTCGTTTGCGCCGCCTGCTGCGTCAGGCTGATTGGGGCCGGGCAGGACCCGGGTACCAGACAACGCCACTCTATTGGGCCGCCTTTCTCGAAGCTCTTCACGGGCGGCGAATGGGCAAGGCCTTCGCCGGTTTCTGGCGAGCGGCCCTGTTTGGGTTGCATCCACGCGCTTTCCCGTACTGGCGTCAGTACCTGCGGGAGGTCCGCCCTGCCCTCCGCAGCGCCTGGCTGCGGACCGGGCTAAATCCGGAACTGTTGGGGGATCAGGAGAATCCACGTGGATAATATCTTGAACCAGCCCCTGCGACGACTCGCCCGCAAAATCCGAACCAACGCCCGCTGGGTGTTGCAGGTCAGCTGGGAAACCTGCCCAGGATTGATCAGCGGCCTGATCATCGGCAAGATCCTCAACAGCGCCATGCCCGCCGCCCTGGCCTGGATCACGCGGGGGTTGATCAACGCCATCGTGGAAACCAGTCAGCAAGGCTTGCGTGATCTCACTCCCATCGTCCCCTGGTTGGTCTATGGACTCGCCCTGGTGTTGATCAATGCCTTACTGGACTTTCTTACTGAAAACCTCAGCCGGCGATTGTCCGACCGGATGCAGGTGCACATGGATATGCAGACACTGGAGCACTCCACCCGGCTGGACCTTTCCTGGTTGGAGGATCCCGATTTTCAGGATATCGCCCAACGCGCCAAGCAGAACACCTCGGGACAGATTGTCGGTTTTCTGACCGAATTCTTCAACCTGTTCAGCAACAGCCTCAAAATCATCGGTATCATCATTATCCTCTTTGCCATCGATCCGTTGATCGTTCTGATCACAGTCCCGACGGTACTGCCCTACCTCTGGTTCAAATGGCGGCAATCCCGGGCCCGCTTTACCAAGGAATTCCGGCGGGCCACCCATCGCCGCTGGGCCAATTATTTCTCCTCGGTTCTAACCAATCGCCGCTATATTCCGGAGATCAAGCTGCTCCGGCTGGCCCCTCTTTTTCTTGAGCGCTACCGGGAGCTCATCCGGACGTTTATTGACGAAGACCGCCATCTGCATATGCGCAATCTGCTGGGGAACTTTGTTTTTGCTCTTGTATTTTCCGTTTTCTTTTACCTGCTGTTCGCCCGGGTGGCCTGGCTGGTGCTTGAAGGATCACTCACCGTCGGCGACGTGGCGATTTTCGCCGGTGCCACCAAGACTTTGCGGGACATGCTCATCTCCCTGGCCGGTCACGTCGGAAAGATCATGGAATCCACGCTGTTCATCGAAAACCTGATTATCCTGTTGGGTATCCAGCCCCGCATCTGCAGCGGCGTCGGCCTGACACCGGAGCGAATCCGCGGCCGGATCGAGTTCCGGAACGTCTCCTTCGCCTACCCGGGATCACGGCGAACTGTGCTGAACAATGTGTCCCTGACCATTGAACCGGGTGAAATCGTGGCCCTGGTCGGAAAGAACGGCGCCGGAAAATCAACCCTCGTTAAACTGTTGTGCCGGCTTTACGATCCGGTGGAAGGCGCCATCCTGCTGGACGGGATTGATCTGCGGGAAATCTCCCTGGATTACCTCCATCAGCAAATCGCTGTGGTGTTTCAGCAGGCAGCCCACTTTGAGGCTTCCGCCGCCGACAATATTGCCCTGGGGAATTGGCCGGGACTGTCCGCCCGCCGGCAGGTGGAAGAGATCGGTCGGCTGGCCCAGGTCGATGAGATGATTCGCGACATGCCCGACGGCTACGATACCATGCTGGGCCGGAATTTCGGGGAATACGACCTGTCCGGCGGACAGTGGCAGCGCCTGGTGCTGGCTCGCGGCCTGGCCAAAAAAGACGCTCCCCTGCTCATTCTGGACGAACCCACCCGTACGCTGGATGCCGAGTCGGAATACCAACTCTTCTCCGAGTTCGACAAGATTGCAACCGGCCGTACGACCCTGCTCATTTCCCATCGCTTCACAACCATCAATCTGGCCCGGCAGATCGTCGTACTGGACCGGGGCCGTGTCATCGAGACCGGAACCCATCAGGAACTCCTGGAAAAGGCCGGCTACTATGCTTCGTATTATGAGCTCAAGGAACGCCACCGCCAGTTGCGCGGTCTGATGCGACTGTGAAAACAGGATGACGGAACAACCCGAACACCCCGATCGTTTTCATCAGCTGGTCCAGCCCCCCGTCTTCATTGTCGGTGCGGCCCGCTCCGGTACGACCTGGGTGTACGACATCATGTCGGCTCACCCGGCCGTGGCCGGCGTGTACGAATCCTGGCTGTTTACCCCCCGCGATGGCCTGCAATCATTATTTTCCAAGGCTCACTGGCCCTTCCACCATTCGGGGCTGGGATGCATCATGACCCGCGATGAATTGCTGGCGCACATCCGCCGGCTGTCCCGAAGACTACTCAGCCACGCCATGGAACCGCAACATACCTTTCTGGTGGAAAAGAGCCCCAACCATCTGTTTGATGTTCCGTTCATCCAGGAAGTTTTTCCTGACGCCCGATTCATCCATGTTCTCCGCGACGGCCGCGACGTCAGCGTCTCGGTCCGCGCCGCCGCCAATTCCTGGGTCCGGCCCTGGCGAGATACCTTCGGCCGATCCATCCGTTCTTCCGCCCGCGCCTGGCGGGATGCGGTGCAGCGGGCCCACGAAGAGGCACTGCGATTGGGCGAGCGTTTTCTGGAATTGCGCTACGAGGATCTTCACGCGGATCCGCGGTCCGCTTACCGCCGCCTCTTCGACTTCAGCGGAATTCCTTATGATGAAAGGCTTCTCGAGGAGATCTATACCGTCACGGATTTTCAGAGAAATTTCGTGGCGGATGAAACCGCCTTCCGGCGGGGCGGGCGTACCGGTGACTGGCAGTTTCGCTTCAGCCTGTGGGACGCCTGGAATTTTCACCGCCTGGCAGGACATAAACTGCTGGAACTGGGATACGAAACCCGGCGGCGTTGGTGGCTGCGCCAGTTATGGCCGCCCCGTCGGCGACCTTCCCGGCCGACATCCCCGACTCCGGCTGCCTGAGGCGGACGGAACGTCATTCCACGTCCGGGAAGAAATTCTGCGCAGGAGGTTGTCATCATCCTGATCATCGGCGGTCATCCCCGTTCGGGGACATCCATGTTGCAGGAATTGTGCAACGGTCATCCCGACATGACCATTACGTTCGAATTCGGCAATTTCCTCCATCTTGGCCTGCCGCTGGCCCAGTACCGCCGCCGGATTCTGCGACGCCTCTGGCGGACCAAACACCGCTCGGTGCTGGCGCCGCATGCCACGCGGCCGCGGGACCGGGCCGCCTCTCTTCTCTTCGGGCTGCGATATCTCCGCGCGCTGAGACATCACGGCAATGGAGCAGTCACCGTTGAATCCGTCGGCCGGACCCTTCACCGCTTTTTCCCCGCCGTTCCCATCGTCGGCGACAAATATCCGGGCTATGTGTTCAATCTGGACTTTTTGAGCCGGCAGCCGAAATTAAGGCGCGTGATCATCTATCGCAACTGCCTGGATGTCGCCAGTTCGGCGCTGCTCCAGTACCGGACCCGCTGGCATACCAAGCCCTGGAGCCATAAGTTCGCCACCGCCGGCGACGTCGCCCGGCACTGGCTCAAAGCCATTGATTGCATGGAGCGTCATGCCGACGATCTTTTCATCATCCGCTATGAAAATCTGGTGCAAGCACCGATGGAACAAATGAAAGCCCTGGCCGAGTGGCTGGCTGTCGATCCGGCCGGCTTCCGGGCGGATAAAATCCACGCCACGAGCCTGAACAAGCACCAGCGCGGCCTGGATGACCAGGAGCGGGCGGAGGTGTTGCGGGTTGCGGGCCCCACCATCGAGCGCCTCGGTTATCGCCTCCCCTGACCCGTCATCGGTGGACTGTCACTGCGTTTACAGTGGGGCGGAGGAATCGGAAAAGATTTGGTCGATGCCGGCCAGCAGTTCCGCCAGCCGGCGATCAATGACCGGATCCCGAAGCTCCGGCCGGGCCGGCATGACTCGGCCGCCGGTATGGGCCGCGAGGGTCCGGCTGACCATGCGGGAAATCACGAACCGCCAGTTCTGGGGTTCCGGCAGCACCGCCAGGACCTCCTCATCGGTCAGGCATTCATACAATTCTTCCAGATCCTCACAGCCTTGCACTTTCTTCCACAAGTGCCGACCCGCTTCGCCGGGCAGGCGACATTGGACGCGCTCCTCGTCCAGGGTCCGGAAAATGCCTGCCAGTCCACCGATCTGGGCGTTGAAAACGGACGCACCCCCCACATGATACAAGCCGGGCAATTCTAGCCAGTGCAGGGACTTTTTTTCGGATAGCAACAGCAGATTCAGCACCTTCCCCGTATCGAACTTGTTCCGTTTCAATCCCCGGCGTCGGATCCGCCATCGCCAGCGGAAAGGGATTTCTTCCCACCGCAGGCGTTCGAAGCCGATTCCGGAGCGTCGCCGCAGATCCATCACGCCGTCGTTCCGGTACACGGCGAAGTAGGTCCCGCCCAGGCAAAGTCCGTTCCGGGTGCGATGATAGCGGCCCGGCATGGCCCGGCCGGTATCGGGCAATACCTGATCGGCCTCCCGGGCCCACAGAGGTGCCCCGGTGAACACGGCGTCATGCGTCGCCAGGGCGGCTGCCAGGGACGGCATGAAATCACGGGTCACGAGGATGTCCGGATCCATGAAAGAAAAATAGTCGGATCGTTCCCGGGCCTGCAGAAAGTTGAGGGCGTCGGCATGTTTCATGATCCCGTCACCAGGCAGCGACAGGAAATCCAACCGCGGTCGATCACGGGTGAATTTTTGGATAGCCGCTGTCTCTTCGTCGGAACAGCCGTTGGCCACCAGCCGCAAACGCACATCCGACCACCGCAACAGCCCGTTCAAAAACCATCGAAACAGGTCAAAAGAGTGGGGGGTATAAATGATATGGAACGTCAAATCCATGGGGGTTCTCTCCGGTCCCGGCCTGAAAGGAGTATACCAGAACACCCGGACAGGCACAATTCACGGTTCGGCCCAGGCGTCTGCCCCCGTACCAGGATAGCCTCCCACCCGGCACCGGTTATCCTTCCCGGTTGATTTTGACAGACATATCTCCTACAATTCAGCCATTCCCTGCTGCCTGACGGAACAGGTCGAGCGCCCCGTCTTCGGGCGAAGAGTCATTCGTTGCTCCGGGAGTCGAGATGCCACGACGCACATGGCCCATCATCATCGGCGGCTGCCTTCGTTCAGGTACCAGCCTGGCCCGCCGGCTCCTTAACGCCCACCCCCGCATTCATTGCGGGCCGGAGGTAAAATTTTTTCGGGACTTCTACAATGATTATCCGGAAGATCCGGTTCGCCACCTGCGGTTCGCCACGTCGGCGCGGCGCATTCTGGCCGAAGAGGAACTGCTCGACATCCTGGGCGGCGCATTTGTCCGGGTTCACCGTCAGGCGGCCAAGCGGGCCGGAAAGGTACGCTGGGCCGACAAGAATCCCGAAAACGTCCTGTATCTGAGCCAGTGGGAGCGCTTGCTCGGCGGGAAATGGCTGCTGGTGCACGTGGTCCGCAACCCCCTGGACACGCTGACTTCCATGCTGGAAGCCGAATTCCCCAAAAGCCTGCCGCCGACACTGGACGGCTGCGTGGAATTTTACGAACGGTATGTCCGGGCCGGGCACGAATTCAGCCTCCGGTTCCCGAAGCGTTCGTACTGCCTGGCCTATGAAAAACTGGTGCGTGAACCCGAATCCGTCCTGCAGGAGTGGATGCACTGGCTGGGAGAAACCATTTCTCCGGCCCAATGGCAACTCGATCATCCGGCTCACCAGAAGGGGCTGGAGGATCCCAAGATCAGCCGCACGTCACGCATCCACGCCGACAGTGTCCGGCGGTGGTCCGACCGCCTCACGTCCGCGCAGGTGACCGTGGTCTGGGAGCGACTGGGTCCCCTCTGGCTGGCGGCGGCCGAACCGGCCGGGGCGCAGGCAGACTGGCTGGATCTCTGACCGAACCGTGTCGGCCACGGCCCGCAGTCCATCAACCGACCTTACCCTGGAAATAGTCCGACAGGCGGGTATCGCGCACCAGCTGCCCGTCGGCCATTCCCCGGGCGATCTGCTGTTCGTCCAGCACCTGGGCGTCAAAATACCCTCGCAATCGCCCCTGCTTAGAGAGTTCGAACAGCTGCCGCCAGGTTCGACCGGCGTGGGGCGGCAGTTCCCGGTTCCGCTCGTAGGCGCGGCCGCCGCGGGCGATCTTGTTGGCGAACTGTTCATAGGTGCGCAGCGGAAAATGCAGAATCTCAAGGCCGGCGTCCGCCGCTGTCCGCGACAGACCGGTGCCGCGAACCCGATGATTGCCCTGGGAAACCTGGGCGTCCGGCACCGCCCGGTGGCACACTTTGGGCGGCAACGGCCGCCCGACAGGATTGCGGGAGTCCACTTCCCGGATCAACATGGCCTCGTAAAAAGGGCCGGGTACCGAAGGCCGGGGCACGAAGTTGAACCGCCGCGCCGTTATCACGTCGGCCTGCCGGTCATAACGCCGGATGGTCTCTTTCAGGTCGCCCAAGAGAGGCCACCAAAATTCATCGGCGTCACTGTGGATCACCCAATCCGCGGCAAATTCCTGACAAGCCAGCCGGGCCATACGGGTGACCCAGCGTCGCTGCATATACGTATCGTCTTCCTCGCGAATGACATAAACCAGTCCCCGCCGCTGGTATTTATCGAGGATCTGCGGCGTGGCGTCCGTGGACAAATTGTCGGTGACGATCACCCGGTCGACCCCCTGCGCCAGATGATAGTGGAGGTGATCATCGAGGATGTCTTCCTCATCCCGTACCAGCAGGGTCATCACCAGTTTCATGAATCGTCTCCTCGGATGAGAAGGGGTTGGGTCCTTCACCCCGGCGGCTGTGCCGTTCAGGGGGCCAGGCTGCGTTCCCGCAGCGCCTGCCACAGCGCCAAAATATCCGGCCGGTGCACGTCCGCCAGCCAATCCGTTTCATCATGACGAACGATCCGGTCTTCATAAAAGCCGAATTCTCCGACCGTCGTCAGACCGTAAAAGTGCAGCGCCGCCCGCACCTGCTCCCCCAGCCGGTCACGCTCCTCAAAATTGACAACGGGAAATTCGCGCTGTTGATGCAGTTGGAACAGCCGCCGGTTGTAGGTACACCACAGGTCCAGGCACTCCGGCGTGGGGATGGCGGCGTTACGCGACTGCAGGGAACGGGCTACGGACAGGGGATTGCGGATCACCCCGATCAGGTGCAGGTCCACGTCCTGCCAGAAATCCGGCAGCACCAGAAGCCGGGGATCCTTGAACGCACAGGGCCAGCGGTCATAATCCGCCAGCAACGCATCCCGCCGCCGGCGGTGCTCGGCTGTATACAGCGGCGCCACCTCCGGCGGCCGGCGCCACGAAGAGCGGTTGTGGCGCAGAATGTCGTTATGCAGATCGACGATCCGCTGATTTTCCCGGTTTCCCTTGGGGTTGTATCGATTGCGGACGTTGACCTCACCCAAGAATACGCCCTGCTCCTCCAGCATACCGGCAATCACGGATGTACCGCTGCGATGCATCCCCGCCACCGCCAACATTGTACCGACAAACATCCCGGATCCTCCCGCTCTTCCGCCGTCCGGCGTTGACCGTCGTTGCCAGAGCTCATTCCGGACCGGTCATTCTTCCCTAGCATACAATTACCGGTCGTCCTTACCAAGGAAAAAGGTCTGCCCGGCGTACCCGGAGCACGTCAGAGCATGTCTGGTTTCATGCCGGCAGCACCGGTTCCGGCGGCGACCGTCCGGCGATAGTCCTTGATTTTTCTCACCAATAACCGTAAAAATGGGGAGAGCTCTGCATGGCGCCCGCTACCGGCCGGCTTCCGATGCAGGATGAGCCAAATCCCCGATGGACTTGACAGGATGGGTTCCCTCCGCACCCTGAGAGTTACCTGGCCCCTCGGACGCCCCGCCCTGGACGCCCTGCTGATCCTGCTGGTGTTACTGGGCGGAGCCGAACTCCTCCTCCGTCAACCGACCGTGCGCCGCGGACTCCCCCCGCCCAGTATCGGGAGCGGGAACTCCAACATCGATCTCAAACTGGAAGGCCTGCGTCGTTTTGTGGAACGGGACGGCAGGCTGGATTACCTTTTTATGGGCAGTTCCATGCTGGACAGCGGCATCGACCCGGACGTCTTCGACCGGCGATATGCGGAGTTGACCGGCCGCGTCCCGCACGGTTATAACTTCGGCATTGCCGCCCTGAACGGCCAGGTGGGTGAAAAAATCGGCCGCATCCTGTTGGCCGAATATCAGCCGCGCCGGGTGATCTGGGGCTTGACGCCCATGGATTACACCCGGTACGGCCTGCGGCAGGGCATGCGCCAGCTGGACCAAAACCCGTGGATCAATTACCGTCTGGGGGACTGGACGTTCGACGGCTGGCTCACCGACAACCTGCTTCTCTACCGGTACAGCATCCGCTGGTATATGGAGCTTACCCAGCCGGTATTCGTGCAGCTGCTCGATGACAAGCAGGCGCGCATGACCGCTGCCGGTTTCACCCCCATCGATGACCCGCCCCGCCTGCAGAACCTGATGGAACTGGACCACGGCCAGCGCCGCCGCTGGCAGAGACTGAGCCGGGTCAGCCTGGATCGCGAGCTTTTCCGGAACCTGATGGCCCTGCACGGGCATAGCGAGCTGATTTTTGCGGAACTGCCGGCCCACCCTCGACTGCTGGCCTACCTGGGCGATGGAACGTCCCGCCTCGAAAAGGATCTGCAGGCTATCCGGCAAATGACGGTCCGGGCGGGGATCCCCCTCATTCCACCGCCCGAACCCGGATTCCTGCCTGACGGGATGTGGTACGATTTCACCCACCTGACTCCGGCCGGCGCGGCCCGCTACAGCGCCTGGCTGGCCGAGCGGCTGGCAGCCCTGGACCTTCATTCCGGCCGTCGGGGTGATGCACGCCCCTCGCCCTCCGCCGTTGTCGTAAACGGCGATGGCCTCCGGCCGACCAGCGATTTCAGCGGGAGACGGCCATGACAGCTCCCGGAAATTTCCTGCAAAAAAGGTCACCGACCCTTCGCATCAGCGGGTCGCTGCTAAAAACTCCTTTGCTCGCGCTGGCCCTTCTTTTCGTCTTCATCGCTGCTGCCGAATACCTGGTCCGCAGCGAGCCGGTTCGTCGCCGGCTAGCCGTGCCCAGCATCGGCTGTGGTGTGACCAATGTGGATCTGAAACTGGACGGACTGCAGGCCTATACCGCCGCTCATGAATCCTTGGATTGCCTGCTCGTCGGCAGCTCTGTGGTGCACCGTGCCATCGATCCGGCCATCCTTCAGCGGCGGCTGGAGAAACCGCTTCACCGCCGGTTGTCCATCTATAATTTCGGCCTGGCCCAGTCCAATCCCGAAGCCACGGTGGCCATGACCCGGATCCTGTGCGATCTGTATCAACCGAAACTGGTGGTCTGGGGGTTTTCACCCGGTGAATTCTTCGGTATCGGCCAGGAGCGTGGCGCCGACAGTCTGTTGGCGAATCCTTGGGTCCGCTATCGTCTTGGCACATTCAGTATCGAAGGTCTGCTGGTCGAGCACTCCCTCCTGTACCGGCATTACCTCCATTACTCCCTGTGGCTGCAGTATCCGCACTTTCGCTACCTCTATCAAAAGCATTTGGAAAACCTAAGCCCTCTCGGCTACGCGCCCCAGGAACGGACTCATAAATACCAGGATCTGACACCGGATCAGCTGAAAAACATGCTCCACCGCCGGTTCACGCGCCGCTTTAAGAAATTTCACGGTTTGCAGGACCTGCGGGATATGACCGGACTGGCCGGAAGGGTCAAACTGGTCGTTCTGGAAATGCCTTTTTCGCCCCTGGTATTCGAACATTTCCCGCAGTACCGGCAGGACTGTGAGGACCTTCGCCACCGGATCCGGCGGGAGCTGGAACGCTCGGGGGTTCTTTTCATCCCCGCCCCGGAAGAAGCCGTGGTACCGCTGGACGGCTGGTTTGACATCAATCATTTGAACCGGAAAGGCGCCCGCCGCTACAGCCGTTGGCTTGCCGACCAGCTGGCCCTCATTCTGAAGGACGATGTCGTCGTCCCGTCCATGGCAGAGGACCGGCCGGAAGGCACCCCTTCGCTGACCGGTCCCATCGAGGAGTAAATGGCAGGCCATCACTGTCCCGCCAATCTGGCCATGATCATGTGCGTACAGGACGAGGAGCAGTTCCTGGCGGCCCATCTGGCGTATCATCGTCATCTGGGAGTGGAACGGGCCTATGTTTACCTCGACCGGTGCGGCCCCTCCACCCGGAATCTCCTGGACCGTTATCCCTGGGTTCACACCATCGTGCGTGACTATCACGACCGACACCTGGTGTTGCATCAGATGGCTTGTGCCGATGATGCCCTGCAACGGGCCCGCGCCGAAGGGTTCACCTGGCTCATGCATCTCGATGCCGACGAATTCGCCCTGGCCGAGGAGGTGGCGTCAGTGTCCGACGCCGCCGGCAGTCTGCCGGCCATGCTGGCCGATGTGCCGGCCGATACCCTGCAAGTCCGTCTCGGATCCCGGGAGGTGGTGCCGCTGCGGGGCATGGCCGATCAGCCGTTTTGGAAACTGACGTATTTTCAGGGCCGGGGCGTGATCATCCGCGATTTGCAGGATCCCCTGACCGGGGAGATCCACCGGCTTCAGCGCTGGCTGGGTCATGACCGGGGGAAAAGTATCGTGCGCACCGCGGCCGACGTCCAGGCGGCCGACAGTCACGTCTGGACCGTCAACCAGCATTGCCGCCTGCCGCGCAAACAGGAGCTGCCCACCGCGTACCGAGGTCATTGCCATCACTTTG
This sequence comes from Acidobacteriota bacterium, assembly GCA_016935015.1. GTDB lineage: Bacteria > Acidobacteriota > JAAYUB01 > JAAYUB01 > JAAYUB01 > JAFGRT01. The sequence goes on from JAFGRT010000029.1 coordinate 82,469, forward strand.
TGGTGGTCAGTGCGACTCACTGGCTCGCCAAATACCGGAAACTGGCCCGGGTGGATCCGCCCCGCTGGCCACGCGGCAAACCGGTGGAGTTCCCCAAGCAGTGCTGGAAGGAGGCGAGCCTGGGCATGACCGATGCCGACGCCGCGCGCTATTTCGAGACCTGGATCGCTCTCTCGCGTTCCGATCTGGAACCTTTCGTGCGTCGGGGCGTCGTTGTCGAGGAGACGCTGGTGGAGCGGATATTGACCTCCATCATGCCAGCCTAGACTCGTCGAACCGTAACATGTTCGCGCCGCCGCCCATGGCCCGCGGCGGCCGCCATGCAGGCAAAGATGACGGGAAACACCATGCAGGACAGGCAGATCGTATTCATCGGCGGGCTTCACAAAAGCGGCACGTCCCTGTTGTTCCGTTGTTTGCGCGATCATCCGCACGTCAGCGCCTTTTGGAACACCGGTGTCCCCGAGGACGAAGGTCAGCATCTGCAGAGCGTCTTCCCGCCGGCCAAAGATTTCGGTGGGCCGGGGCTTTTCGGTTTCGCCCCTGAAGCCGCCCTGGACGAGACCTCACCCCTGATCACGCCGGCCAATCGGGATAAACTTTGGATGGAGTGGAGCCGGTACTGGGATCTGGAA
>JAFGRT010000184.1 GCA_016935015.1 Acidobacteriota bacterium
GTGGCAAAAAACAGGGCGAACTTTCCGGAGTGGCCGATCCATGATCTTGCAGACAGGCGTCAGTACCGGCTGGGTTCCCCCCCGGATCGGACCATCCCGTTCGGCATGCCCCGCAGGGGCCGGCCGAAGGCAGCCCAGGACGACGCGCAGCGAGTCCCGGGTGGGCGGAGGTATGACGGAAAAGCGTTCTGAAGGAACGCCCGTCTCCACCACTGCCGTTCGCAGGCCACCGCCGGCCTCGCGCCGGCGGGGTCATGACTGACGGCCAGCTGGGCGCTATTTGCCATAACCACCACCACCGGCCTCGCGCCGGTGGAGCGGTGTTCTCCGGATACGTTCCGCATGCGGTAAACAGGGTGGTGGCCAGAGATTGTTGCCCTGAAAGACGTTGTCCGTCCATTGACCGCTCATCATCTGGACAAAATGACATGGCCCCACCGGCACACGGCCGGTGGTGGCCGTTCCCCGCCAATGCTCTTGTCTGGCTTTCAGTCCTCGCTTCCGCCGGGGCAAGCCCGGCGGGGAGCGGTGGTCGACACGTTCCAATCCTGGACGTGCATTTTACAACCCCATCGCCCGTTCGCCCCGCACCCGGCGGGCGGGGGCGACGGTCGTAGCCGCCTACTGCCGGAAGGCGGGTTGTTAAAAATTCCGGCAAATTCCCTGGCACCCCGTTGCCGATTCGCCCCGTTGCCGCCTCGCCAAAACAAAGCGGCGCTCCGCGCCGCACTCCTGTACACGCGCGACCATCGGCCGTTTTTTCACCGCCGCTTCTCCCCCGCGCCCGGCAGGTGCGGGCTACGACCTTCGCCCGTTCGCCGATTCGCCTTTTCGCTCCCCTCACGCCCGGCGGAAGCAGTGGACGTGGGCCCAGTCGACGCCGGTGTAGTCGGTGACACCCGGTTGGCTGGTCACTTCGTCCGGGAGTAGGCCCGGCTCCTCCCCCCAGAACAGCCCGCCCGGGCGCAGCAGGCGCACGATCTCCCGCACGTAGCCGCGGCGCGCGTCGACCGTGTCGAACAGGGCGTTGTTGACGGTGACGTAGGCCGACACCACCACGTCGGCACAGTCGTCACGCAGGGGAGGTCGCCGCACGTCGGCCACCAGTCGCCCGGCGGGAAAGGCCAGGTTCGGCGCGCCGAAAGACAGGCAACAATCCACCGCCACCACCGTCACCCCGGGCCGGGTCGCCAGCTGCCGCACCAGGCGGGAACCGCGCCCCGCCCCCAGGTCCACCACGCACAGCCGCCCGGCAGCCAGGATGTCCTGCCATTCGTCCGACTCCAGCATGGCGGCGTACAGGGCGTCATGGACGGGCCGGGCGCCGAAATCCACCTCGCCGGCGTCGGGGCCATGCCAGATGCGCGTATAGGCCGCCCGAACGCGGCAGAAAATCTCTTCGTCCATGCAACGCTCCGGTGCATGCGGGATTTACATTGACCGTGCCAGATATTATACTGGACCCGCAGCGAAAATCCAATGAACGGTCGCCCCACCATCGGGGCATTACCCACCGGAAGGAGTTGTTCCCATGCCAAGAACCATCCGTATCTCCTGTCTTTGCCTTTGCCTGTGTCTGGCCGCCGGTTTCGCCCCTGCGGACGACGCGGCGAAGGGCATGAAAAAACTGACCCTTGATCTGATGCTGGAGTGGGAGTCGGCCGGCAATCCCGTCCTCTCACCCGACGGCACGCAGATCATCTATACCCGCACCTGGGCCAACCCGATCAACGACCGCCAGCAGCGCGAGTTGTGGATCATGAACGCCGACGGCAGCCGGCCCCGCTTCCTGGCGGAGGGATCGGGCGTACGCTTTTCGCCCGACGGCACCCGCATCGCCTTCCTGGCGCCAGGCAAGCCGCAGGGGACCCAGATCCACGTCATGTGGCTGGATACCCGCGAAACCACTCAGATCACCCGCGTCACCGAGAGCCCCGGCGGGCTGCGCTGGTCGCCCGACGGCCGGTCCATCGCTTTCACGATGTTGGTGCCGGAAAAACAGGATTTCAAGATCAGCCTGCCGCCCCGACCCACGGGTGCCAAATGGGCCCCCGACCCCACCATCATTACCCGCCTGTCCTATCGCCGCGACCGGCAGGGCTACCGTCCGCGGGGTTTCCAACACCTGTTCGTGGTGGACGCCACGGGCGGCACCCCGCGGCAGGTGACCGACGGCGACTACGATCACCGCGGCGGCGAGTGGACCCCCGACGGCCGGCACCTGGTGTTCAGCGGTCTGCGCGTCCCCGACGCCGACTGGCAGGTGGAAGAATCGGAGGTTTATCGGGTGGCGGTGGCCACGGGTGAAGTGGAGACGCTGACCGACCGCGTCGGGCCGGATGGCAACCCGGTGGTTTCACCCGACGGCAAGTACATCGCCTACACCGGTCACGACAAGAACGACGACACATACGATATCGACCAGCTCCACTTCCTCAACCTGGCCGACGGCAGCCGTCGGGTTGTGGGCGCCGACCTGAACCGCCAGCTGCGCGGCCTGTTCTGGGCGCCCGACTCCCAGGCCCTCTACTTCACCGTGTCCAGCGAGGGGGCCTACAACCTGTACCGCGCCACCCTCGACGGCACGGTCAGCGCCGTCACCACCGGGGCGCACCGTTTCGTGGCCGAGGACGTCAGCCGCAACGGCCTGGTGGCGGGCACCCTGGCCACGGCCCATCAACCGGGCGATATCGTCACCCTGCAGCTGGATTCGCCGGAAACCTTCAACCGCCTGACGCGGGTCAACGACGACATCCTGGCCGGCGTCACCCTGGGTGAGGTGGAGGAGATCTGGTACGACTCGGTGGACGGCTACCGGGTCCAGGGCTGGATCATCAAGCCGCCTGACTTCGATCCGGCGAACAAATACCCTCTCATCCTGCAGATCCATGGCGGGCCCCATGCCATGTATGGCGGGGAGTTCAACTTCGAGCGGCAGAACCACGCCGCTGAAGGTTTCGTGGTCCTCTACACCAATCCGCGCGGCAGCGTCGGCTACGGCAAGACCTTCGGCAACGCCATCAACAACGCCTATCCCGACAAGGACTACGACGACCTGATGCGCGGCGTGGACGATGTCATCGCCCGGGGTTATATCGACGAACAGAAATTGTACGTGTACGGCGGCAGCGGCGGCGGCGTGCTGACGGCCTGGATCGTCGGTCACACCGACCGCTTCACCGCGGCCGTCTCCATGTTTCCCGTCATCAACTGGATCAGTTTTGTCGGTACCACCGACGGGCCGTACTGGTACCACAATTTCAAACAGCTCCCCTGGGAGGACATCACCGAGCACTGGGAGCGTTCGCCCCTCAAGTACGCCGGCAACGTCACCACGCCCACCCTTCTCATCACCGGCGAACTGGACCTGCGCACACCCATGGCCCAAACGGAAGAATTCTATCAAGCCCTCAAGCTGCGCAAGGTGGACACGGCCATGATCCGGATCCCCGACGAGTACCACGGCGCCGCCGGCCGGCACCTGAGCAACACCCTGCGCCGCATCCTGTACGTTCGGAAGTGGTTCACGGATCACATGCCGCCCGGGAAACCCGCACCGGAAAACTAGGCGCGACCGGCGCTCGCCGGCCCTGCGGGATGGGACGCCGGGCGGGTCACGGCCGGCCCGGCGACACCCCGGCTTCTGAGAGAAGATCCAGCATGACACGCCATAGTGCCTGTTTTCGTATCTACGCGGAGCTGAACGATTTCCTGCCCGCAGAGCGCCGCCAGCGGGAGTTCACCTACGCATTCGACGGCACGCCGGCGGTGAAGGACGCCGTCGAAGCGATGGGCATCCCCCATACCGAAGTGGACATCATCCTGGTGAACGGGCGGTCGGTTGATTTCAGCCACAACCTGCGGGACGGCGACCGGGTGGCGGTCTACCCCGTTTTCGAGAGTCTGGACATCACACCCCTGGTCCGCCTGCGGCCCGAACCGCTGCGCCGGACAGCCTTCATCGCCGACGTCCACCTGGGCAAGCTGGCCCGGCTGCTGCGCTTGGCCGGCTTCGACACTCTGTACCGGAACGATCTGGCCGATGCCGAGATCGTGCGGCTGTCCCTGGCCGAGCAGCGCATCATCCTGACCCGCGACCGTGGCCTCCTCAAGGTGGGCGCTGTGACCCACGGCTGTTTCATCCGCTCCGGCGATCCGTACCAACAACTGGCCCAGATCATGCAGCGGTTCGACCTGTACGGGCAGATCCGGCCCTTTCACCGCTGCCTGCGTTGCAACGGACGGGTCGAGCCGGTGGACAAGGCGGAAATCACCCCCCTCCTGCCGCCGCGCACGGCGCAGGCTTTCGACGAATTCACCCGCTGCCGCGACTGCGGACGGATCTACTGGAAAGGTTCCCACTGGGAAAAACTGCGGGCCCGCCTGGCTGCGCTGCGCTCGTCCGACCGATAGCCGTCCGGGTCCCGCCCGGGGGAAAACGGGCTGCTATCCCCCGCCCCGTATCGAAACAATCCATGTATACAAACCTGCCGCTCGAAAGGAGCGAACCATGGACAAACACATCACCATACTGGGAACCATCTATATTGTCTGGAATGCCATGACCATCGGGGCCGGAATGCTCATCTCCCTGGTTCTTCTCGGCGGCGGACTGATAGCGGGCGACGACGAGGCCTTCCTGATCACTTCCGTCGTCGGTCTGTCCGTCGGCAGCTTCATGATCCTGCTGGCCCTGCCGGGCGTCATCGGCGGCATCGGCCTGCTGCACCGCCGGAACTGGGCCCGCATCCTGCTCATCATCCTCGGCATCCTGAACTTGCCCGGCTTCCCCTTCGGCACCGCTCTGGGGATCTACACGTTGTGGGTTTTGTTTCAGGACGAAACCCTCTGCCTGCTGCCCTCTCCGGCAACGGCCTGACATCCGCGCATCTCCGGATGACACCCGGGCCGGTCGACGCCGGACATAACAGTTCCCCACCATTACCGGCGAGGCAGACTTGCCGGCTGAGTCCGGGCAGCTTTGGTCGGAAAAACAGCGGGACTGGTCTGTGAAGAAAGCGGTCCGGCCGGAGATGGACGTTATTACCGCGCCGGGTAATAGTTCTCCTCGCCTTCGCTGCGACCGATGACCACGGCGCCAACGCTGTCGCTGAAGACATTGACGGCGGTGCGGCACATGTCCAGGATGCGGTCCACCACCAGTACGATGCCGATGTATTCCAGGGGCAGGCCCACGGCGCCGAGAATCACGGCGATGGCCACCAGGCTGGCCGAAGGAATGCCGGCCACGCCTACGGACGTCAGCAAGGCCATGAGAACCACCGAAAACTGGGTGGCGAAAGTCATGCTGAAATTAGGATCGGTGACGGCGTAAAACTGGGCGATGAAGATCACCACCACGCACTCGTAGAGGGCCGTACCGTCCATGTTTACCGTGGCGCCCAGCGGCAGGGTGAAACTGGCCACCCGGTTGGAAACGCCGGCATTGTCTTCCACGCAATCGAGGGTCACGGGCAGGGTGGAGACGGACGAGGCGGTGGAAAAAGCCGTCAGCAGTGCCGACGCCATGGCGCTGAAATGCTTGAGGGGATTCACCCGCCCGACAATAAACAGGATCAGCGGCAGGGTAACGAGGAAATGGAACAGCAGGCCGGCCATCACGGTAAGGAAGAAGAGGCTCACCGCCGCCAGCAGCTCATAGCCAAAGGTCACCAGCTTGGGCGTTACCAGGGCGAAGACGCCGATGGGCGCGAAGGCGATGATGAAATCGGCCATCCGCATCATCACTTCCATGGCGCTGTTCCAAAAATCCACCTGAAACCGGCGGGGCCGCTCCGGCAGGCGGGTGATGAAAAAGCCGAAAAGCAGGCTGAAAAAAATGACACCCAGAAGGTTGCCCTCGTCGGTGGCGGCCAGGATGACATTGGAGGGGATGAGGCGGATGAAGATCTCGACGATGTCCGTGCCGCTGCGGCCCTCCACCGCCGACAGGATGGCCTGGGGATCCTCGGCCTGGTCGATCATGCGCTGGGCCGTGGCCACGTCCACCGTCCCCGGCTGGATGACATTCACCAGCAGTAGCCCCACCAGGATGGCCAGCAGGCCGGTCACCGTGTAGTAGACCAACGTTTTCAGGCCCATACGGCCGAAATTCCGCTCCGAGCCCAGGCCGATCATGCCGCTGACGATGGTGGAGACGATCAACGGAACAACGATCATCCGCAAGGCGTTCAGGAACAACTGACCCACGAATCGACAGGCGGCCACCAGGTTCAGTCCCAGGAAGGTTGTCTCCTGATCCCACATCATACCGGCCAGGCCGGCCAGGATCAGCGCCGCCAGGATCTGCCAATGCAACTTCCATTTGACGGGATTCCACTGCATGATCTGTTTGCCATTCCTTCGGAAGAAAATTGGGGACAGAATATCACGATTAGCCGATAAAGTCACATTTTTCAACGGGAAAACAGGCCGGCCCCGGCAGCGCTTTTCTTTGACCCCCGGCCGCTTCTGGCGTACAATGGCCATAGTCTCCCACCGGAGTAGCCGAACATGAAAAAAATCAAACAGCTGGCCCGCGGATGCGGCGGCTTGTTCATGGGTTGTGGCGGATTGGCCACGGCGGCAGCCATCAGCATCGTGGTACTTCTGCTGCTCGGCTGGCTGGTCTGGCCGACGTTGTATCGCCACGAGACCGTCACCCTGCCCGACGGCCCGCGCGCCACGGTACGCATCCATCGGATTACGGGCGAGGTCGAGCGGCTGGGCGCGGCCGGCTGGGAGCCCTGGCCGGCGGAACTGGCCGGCGGCGGTGCCGGGTCACCCGTTACCCTGCCGTCGGCAGAGCTGACGGAGCTGGGCGACCTGCAGATCCGTCTCGATCACGACCGGCAACTGCTGCGGCTCTTCCTGTTCAACGGCAGCCGGCAATTCGCCATCACCACCGTAGGGGTGAAAATTCGGGCCAACGGCGCCGATGGCCGGCGGCTGTACGAGAAGGTTTACCCGTTCTACGCCCGGGATCCGGTGCGCCCTGCCCAGTCGGGCGAACTCATCTGTCTCGACGCCGCGGACCTCTTCTCGGCGCTGGCCGGCGCCGGCGAGGTCGCCATCCGTGGCGAAGCATTGACGGCGCGGGGATTTCTGACGGACGCCATCCAACACTGAGCCCCCCGTTCCCCGAGGCTCCCTCCGTCACCGGTGCAGGCGGTGATGAGCCCCGGCCGGGCCTGTCCCTCAGCGCAGGAGTTCATGCCGCACCACCCGCAGATGACGGCGCCAGTTGAGGTTGACCTCCACCGTGTGGATGGGAATCCCCGAACGCAGATAGTGGTGGATAACGGCCAGATGCTTGTGCAACCGGAACAGCGGTGCCACCAAATACAGCTCCGGACATCCGCCCGCCAGCCTCTGCCCCAGGAAGTAGCCGGCCCGCTGGAAAGCGCCGCCCGCCGCGCCGTCCCGCACCCGTTCCCAATAGTCCAGGGCCTGAAACAGCAGGCGTCGGCTCTCCGTGGTCTTGATCTCCAGCACGGCCAGACGACCGTCCGCCTGCAGCGTCAGCACGTCGAGCACGGCGCGCCCCGTTCCCCGATAGGTGGGCACCTGGCGGTAGGTCCACTGCGGCAAAAACGCCTTGTGGAAGCGGCGGATGTGTCCCACCACCAGGCTCTCCAGCCAGCGCTCGCCATACAGTCGAAACGCCGGATGGTGGGCTGCCGGCGAGGGCTCCCGCCGGATGGCGATGACCTCCCGCAGCCAATCCCGGCGGTGGGCGTCGGTCCAGTCGGCCCAGGGAATGTACGGCGGCGACCAGCCCAGGAACAGGTCAGCCGGTGTCGGTCCGTGGATATGCACCAGGGGCAGGCCGCGGCACGTCAGCAAGTCGAAACGATGGGGCGTCTTCTCGTGAACCAGATCCGCCACGAATTCCCGGTGGAGATCCCGCGCCGGGAGATTCTCGTGCAGCGGCCGCCGCGGCCGGAATTCGAATTCGCTGTCCAGGGCCAATCCGGCCAGCAGCCGTTCCACATTCACTCTCTCCAGCTCGCCGGCCACCAGATCATAGCGTAGCGGCAGGACCCGCACCCGCCGTGGATCCAGCAAGGTCAGCAGCCGCAGGACCCTCAGGGCCGCCTCCCCCGGAAAAAACAGCAGCAAGCGGCAGTCGAAGCGCCGACGCCGTTGCCGGCAGTAATGAAACCACAGCAAGGCGGCCGTCAGGAATTCCGTGCCTTCCTCATGCTCCTGGAAAGGATACATGGCCAGACCGGCCACACCGCCGGTCGGCCCGCCAAACACCAGCCGGCTGTAGCGTCCCGGAAACCGTTGAAAAGGGTCGTGCCCCGAGGACAGACGTTCCAGGCGGTACAACGGACCCAGCCGGCGCTGCAGCAGGTGACGAAGCCGGGCATCGTAGTGCCGCCGCCGCTGCGGTAGGCTCATTTCCCCCGGCGGACAATCGGCGGCATCCTCGCCGAACTCCATCCACAACAGCCGGCCCCGGCTCACGATCTCCCAGCCGCTTTCACCCGCGGGCCGGCAGTCATCCACCGCCCAGCACAGCCCCAGTGCGGGCACGCACAAGCATATTCCGCCGTCGGACGCGGGCTCAAGCCCGCAAGATCCCGGCGGCAGGAGCGGCGTCTCCCGACCGGTCTCATCACGGATCCGCACCGGCGACACCTCGCAACGGGCCGCCAGAAAACAGGCCTCCTCCATGGCGCCTCCTTCACCTATAACAAACGCACCCGATAGTTTTTGTACGAATTTTTTCTGATATTTTTATCGAGAAGGGGGTGTCGAATCGGTATTCAGAACTTGAAACCTTTGATGATCATAGGATTGGACCGCGGATGCGCGCGGCTCAGGGGGACGTTTCCGTCCGCCCGCACACGCAGTTCTTGCCGGCACGCTTGGCGTCATACATCCGTGCGTCGGCCCGGATGAGCAGCTCTTCGGCCGACGCGGACTCCCGGTCGGTAAAGGTGGCCACGCCGAAACTGGCGGTGACCGGGATGCTCTTCTCGTCAACGGCGGCCGTCGTTTCCGCGAGCAACCGGCGCAACACCTCGGCCTTGGTGCAGGCATCGTCATGGGCGGTGTTTTTCAGAAAGAGGATGAACTCTTCGCCGCCGTAACGGGCGAAAAAGTCCTCCTCGCGGATATGTCGCCGGATCAGCACGGCGATGTGCCGGAGAACCGTGTCACCGGTGACATGCCCGAACTCGTCGTTGATTTGCTTGAAATTGTCCAGGTCGAAAAAAATCACCGATAGCGGCAACCCGGCGCGGCGGTGAAAGGCGAATTCCCGGCGAAAATTGTCCATGAAATAGGTCCGGTTACTGGCGCCCGTCAGCTGATCCTGGGTGGCCTTTTCGAAGAGCATCCGGTTCACAATCAGATCGCTTTCATCGGTGAACGTCAGCTTGGCCACGTAGTTGTCGGCCAGAAAGACCCGGCTGCCCTCGCGGAGGATGGCCTCCGACACCGGTTCACCGTCCACGAAAGTGCCGTTGGTGCTTTCCAGGTCACGGACGAACGCCTGCTGGCCGCGCCGGTAAAACAGGCAGTGCCGGCGGGAGAGTCCGGCCAGGTCCACAACGATGTCATTGTCCGCATCCCGCCCCATGAACAGTTCGGTAAAGGTTTCCAGCGGCACCACCCGGCCCATGGAGTTACCGGCCATGATCATGAGCGACGGCGTACGGGAGCGCTCCACCTGCAGTTCCCGCTTGAGGCGCTCCAAATCGAGGATGGCCGTCTCTTCCACATATCTTTTCATTGGACGATAGTGTAAACCAGGTGATCCGAAAAGTGAACGGATTTTTGCCGGCACCGGTTAAACGACGTATTCCTTGCGGCTGAACACCAGCCAGCCCAGGGCCAGAAACGCCAGCGAAACGAAGAGCAGGGTAAGGATGGATCCGCTCAGAGAACTCGGCTGCAGCCGAACGACGAGGAACGAGTACTCCACTGCCACCTGGGGGATGAGGGACTTGACATAGTGAATGATGGTCAGTTTCTGGGTGAAACCGGGCAGATACTGGACGAAGCTTTCAAAACCGAACAGGTAGACCAGTCCGAACAGGATCGTCCGTTTCATGAAGGTGGACAGGCAGAGAAACACCGCTCCGTAGGTCAGCAACGCCAGCAGCAGGGCAAAACAGAACTGCAGGAAGTCCGCCCAGACCACCCAGCGGTCGAGGCGTTCCCAGTTGGCGGCTACGAAGGAGCAGATGACGCCGGCCATCAGCACAGCGCCCATCTGGGCGAAGTAGGCGGTGAATTTGCCCAGCAGGACAGCCCCCCGGGGCGCCGGCCGCGAGGTGAGATAGGGCAGGGTTTTGTCGTCCAGCTCTTCGGCCAGCACGGATGTACTGAAGAAGACCGCCATGATACCCACCAGAAATTGCAGGTAATATGTCGGTGCGATTTTGGAGAAAAAGATGGGCGCCGAGAAATCGCGACTCTCCACGAAGGCACCCACAATGGCGATGACGGCCAGCAGCAACAGCGGCAGGAACGCCAGGAACACGAAGAGCCGCGTCCGTTTCTTGCGGAAGCCGAGCCGGATAAAGATGGCGAATACCGCGCCGAAAGCCGGGAAGAAACTCATGACCTACCGTCCTATCAAGTAATCGAACACCGCCTGCAGATTATCGTCCGGAGAGGTGATTTCTTCGACGTCGAACTTTTGTTCCACGATGCAGTCCATCAAATGCTGGAAAAAGGAATCACGGTTGGTGGTCCGGACCATCATGCCGCCGTCCTCGAAGCCGATCCCGCTCACCGACGGTTCGCCGGCGAGGACGGCGGCCAGCTCACGCTCGCGTGCCGTGCGGATGAACACCTGGTGCGGGTGCGTGTCGATGAGGTCGCGGATATAATGGATGTCGCCCTGGGCGAACACCTGGCCCTGGTGGATGAGGATGATGTCATCGGTGAGGGACTCGATCTCGGCCAGGATATGGGACGACACGATCACAGTCTTGCCCTGCCGTCCGAAGTCACGGATCATCTCCATGACCCGGTAGCGCCACACCGGATCGACGCCGTTCAGGGGTTCGTCCAGCAGCAACAGGTCAGGTTCATGGGCAAAGGCCTGGGCGATTTTAAGGCGCTGGCGCATGCCCAGGCTGTACGTCTTGATGATGTCGTCCTGACGATCGGTGAGGCCGATTTTGTCCAGCGCCCGGAGCGCCATCTCGCTGGCGGTGGCGCGCGGGTGGCCCTGCAAACGCAGCATGGCCGCGAGGAACTGGCGGCCCGTCATTTCCAGATAGAAACCATCGTATTCGGGGCAGTACCCCACCCGGCCGAACACCTTGCGGCGACGGCGGATATCATGGCCGAACAGGTACATCCGGCCGATATTGGGCTTCAGCTGCCCGGCGGCAATCTTTAGAAACGTGGATTTCCCGGCGCCGTTGGGGCCCAGCAGCCCCTTGATGCCGGGTGTGATCTCCAGGCTGATGTCGTTGACGCCCAGCACCCGGCCGTACCACTTGGACAGTTTATGGGTTTTGACCACTGCGCTCACGTCACGCCTCCACGCGGCGGATCCGCAGCGCCAGCACGCCGCCGAAGACCGCCGTCAAGACCAGCAGGACCAGCCCCGAGAGCCAGCCCAGCAGCACGTCGTCGGCGCGGGTGTTGGCGCCGAAGATGGTCCAGCCGAAATTCTGGATATTTTCCCGCAAGGAGAGCAGGTGGAACCAGCGGCTGCGAAAAATGCCGGATAGAATGCCCTGCACGATATCCGAGGCAAAGTAGAGCACGAACAGCACCACCGTCACCAGCTTGCCGCTGCGGGCCAGGGAGGAGAAGGCCAGAATCATGGTGGCGAAGCATAGGCTCACCAGCAAGGGGAAGATGACCGTGGCCCCCGCCACCTGCAGGTCGATGACCATGGAACCGGTGAACAGCATCTTCAGCAGAATAAGGATCAGGCCCGGCGCCAGCGTGAAGGCCAGCAGGTAGAACATCACCACGGCCAGCTTGCCAAGGATGTAATCCAGCTTGGTAATGGGCCGGGCGAAGTAGAGGGCGAAGGCGTTGCTCTTGCGGTCGCCGGCGATCTGGCTCGCCCCGGCATGGACGCTGAGGAGTAACAGGATGAATATCATGAAACCGTTGGTGAAATAGGCCCCGAACAACTTGGGATCCGTGCCGTATTCGCGGATAAACTCGGAGAACACCTTCAGCTCCGGTTTGGTCATCACATAGATAACGGCCGCAAAAATCAGGAGGGGCAAGCCGGCAAAAATGTAGAGCGCCTTGGCCCGCTTCTTGCGGAAGACCTGCAGCACGCCCTGCCGGAAAATGGGCGTCCAGCCGAGGGCGCGCCGCAACAGCTGGCCGTCCCAGACCTGGTAGCCTTTACTCTTGATGGCCATGGTTGTCCTCGATAAGGGTGATGAACAGCTCTTCCAGGGTCGTTTTGCAATTGCGAAAATGACGGACCTGCAGGCCGTGGTCCCGGGCCAGTCGGAAGAGATCGGCCGGCACGAAGTCCGGCGGCACGCCGATGCGGGTGACGCCCCGCTCGATGGGGTGGCGGTGCACGCCCACATCCGCCAGCCGGGAGAAGAATTCCTCGGCCTCACCCTTCAGTTTCAGCTCGTAGGTATCGTAATTGCGGGCGCGCATGTCGTGAATATCGGCCAACGTCCGGATTCGGCCCTTGTCGATGATGACCACCTGCTCGCACGTCTGTTCCAGATCCGACAGGATGTGGGTGGAGAAGACGATGCTCATGGTTTTCTTGACGGCGATGTCCCGGATAAGTTCGAGAATCTCCTGGCGGCCCTGGGGATCCATGCCGGTGGTGGGCTCGTCCAGGAAGAGGAGCTTGGGATCGTGCACCAGGGCCTGGGCCATCTTGAGACGCTGTTTCATGCCGGTGGAATAGGATTTGGCCTCGCGGTAGCGGGCCTCCTCCAGGCCGACATAGAAGAGCACCTCGTGGGCCCGCTTCATGGCCTCCTGGCGGGTCATGCCGCTTAACTCGCCCAGATAGGCCACAGTGCCCACGCCATCCAGTAAAGGAAGCAAACATTCCACCTCCGGCATGTAGCCCACGGCGCGGCGGATTTCCCGGGACTCAGTGCGGATGTCGTGCCCTAGGATGTTTCCGGTACCGGCGGGCGGACTCAGGAAACCCAGCAGCACCTTCATGAGGGTGGTCTTGCCGGCGCCGTTGGGTCCGAGAAGCCCGTAAATACCCGGCGCCAGGGACAGGGAGACCTTGTCCAGGGCCAGGCAGCCGTTGTAGCTGAACGAGATGTCGTGGATATCGATGACTTTGTCCATAAATGGCATTCCCACTAACGTTTTCGCCTTCTGTCAATGACCAAACCTACTTTACGAGGCCTGCCTCTCAAAAGTTCCTCATTCTCCGATGCCGCTGACAACAAAACCGCAGATTCGCCGATAAGTCATTGGGACCGGAGCAGACCCTTTTCCGGTGGAATTCTGTGAAACGAGCACCGGGAAATGGTCGACTCCGGTATCATAGCCCGGGTCGTCGCGAAAATAAACGGGTAATCTTCTATTATTGGACAAAGGTCATGAAAATAAACTCTTTCCATTCATTGCCTTCCATCCGTGCCGGCCAGATACCGCTGGGCCACCAGTCCTTCCTCGACTACCGGTCCGGCCAAACCGTCCTCCATGTGGGCGCGGCGGACCAGATCCGCCTCCGTCCGGAAGGATCGGCCGTGCAGATGACGGTCAACGACCGCCAGCAGCTGCGCCTGGGACCGGAGGAATGGCCGCACCTGCTGCTGGAAGGCCATCGCGGGAACGTGTCCATCGCCCCGGAACTGGCGCCCACCTTTGGCAGCCAGGCAGCGGGGGAGACGCCGGAGGTCGGGCCGGGGCCGGTCAGCGGCGGGGGACCGGAAGCGACAGATTTCGGTGCCACCGCCAGGGAAACCGTGCCGGCTTCACTGTCCGCGGCGACCAGAGAAGGAGGTAAGTCCCTGCGACACATGCTTCTCGAACAGTTGCCGCCGTCTCCGTCGTTCCGGCGAATGGAAGACCTGGTGGCACCCCTGGCCCGGCAGCTGAATCTGGAACACGTGCCCATGCCCCGTCATTCGGCCGAGTTGACGGAATTCCTGCCCGTGATGGAAAACCGCCTGGCCCAAACGCCGGCGGCATCCAAGGGCGCCCTCCTGGGCGACCTGCTGGCGGCCGGCCCCGAGGCGGGTCGCGAGACCGGAGGACAGGCGCGCAGGCTGGTGGGTCCCGAGCAGCGGGAATTGGCCGGCCGGGTGCTGTTGTCGGCGCAGAGCACGGCGGATTTCCGCGGCATGCTGGAAGCGATGCCGAATCCGGCCGGGCTGGCCCACGCCATGCACGGCGACGAGACGTTCGCCCTGTTGTGCGGCGCCGCCGGCGTTTCCGTCACGCCGGAAGGAATCCAGATGGAAAGCCCAAACGCGCCCGGCACCATGGACGCAGGTCGCCGGGGCGAAGGTCAGCCGGTGGACACGCCTGCCGGACGCCGGACCACCGCAACCACCGGCGCGGGCAAAGAGCTGATGGGGGTTGTCATGGGCCGCCGCGGCGCCGCAGCCGGCCTGAATGTCCGGCAGATGGTGGCAGCGCGTCAGGAGTTGGGCGCCTGGTCGGTCAGTCCCCAAACGGCCGGTGACGCCGTGCGGCTGCTGGAGTCGCCGGCCGCCCTGGTTATGTCCACGCCTGCCGAGAAAGGAGAACTGCTCCGCACCCTGGCCGGTCGATACACCACGCCCGGCGACGAACGGGCCCTGGTGGGCGGACTGGCCTCGGCCCCGGACCCTGCCGCTTTCACGGAGATGCTCCAGGCCGGGGGATGGGACCAGTCCGGACCGACCTTCAAAGACGGACCGGCTCACGAGCTTTTCCAGCAACTGGCCGGTGCGTTCGGACAGCCGGACCTGGCGGCGGACCCGACCCTGGCCGCCTCCACCAAAGACATTTTGACCGGCGGTCTTGCCGGGACAGGCGGTTTGCCGGAAGGCCCCGGCGGGGATCCCTTCCGGACCGGTGGGATATTGCGGCACCCCGCCGCGCTGGGCCAGGATCCACGGCTGCTGGGCGAAGGTCTCGGCCGGCCGTTGTCGCGGGCCATCAGCCTGCAGGATCCGCGCAGCCTGAACCTAGCCGTCCTGGCCGGCAGCAAATCGCTCACCGGTGGGGAAATCTCTCTGCGCGCGTTGCCGGAGCTGCGGGGAATGTTGCTGCGCGGCCTGGGCGAAATGGCCATGCCGCCCGAATTGCATCCGCTGCTGACGCAGCTGGGCACGGCGCTACCGGCGGAGCTGCAGGCCGCCCCCGACGGTCTGCCGCCGCTACCGGTAGCGTTTTTAACGGCCCAGGCTGATCCTGAACACGCATGGACCGTTCTGTC
This sequence comes from Acidobacteriota bacterium, assembly GCA_016935015.1. Lineage (GTDB taxonomy): Bacteria > Acidobacteriota > JAAYUB01 > JAAYUB01 > JAAYUB01 > JAFGRT01. Next base: position 15,362 of record JAFGRT010000184.1, read on the forward strand.
CCAATCTGTGGCGGAGCAAGGCGCCGGTGCCGGCTTCGACGACTTCGGCCTGCGCCAGGCGGTTGTCCAACCCCTGCAGGAAGCCGTTCACTCCCTGCGGCAGGACCTTCAGGCCCTGATCGGACAACTTCGTCAGTCCAGCGCCACTCCCGCCGCGGCAACGTCATCGCCCGATCTGGAAACCCTGTCGCAAGGCGTGA
>JAFGRT010000185.1 GCA_016935015.1 Acidobacteriota bacterium
GGGGATGGGGAACACCCAGGCCGCCTCGCCTCGGACCAGGTCGGCGAAACCGCCGTGCCGGCCGACGATGATCCCTTCGGCCTGAGGGCACAGGTTGTGATCACCCGACATGCACTGGTCGCAGATCATGCAGGAGCCGGAAAACCAGCCCAGTCCCACCCGCTGGCCAATGGACACGTTGCGGACATGTTCGCCGACGGCCTTGATGATGCCCACGACCTCGTGACCTGGAACCAGGGGAAACTGGGTCATCTGCCACTCATTGTCCAGCATGCTCAGGTCACTGTGACAGATCCCGCACGACTCCACCTGGATATCCACCTGGTGGGCGCCCAGCGGGCCCAGTTCGTATTCAAACGGTTTCAGGTCGCCACCGGCTTCGGCGGCGGCGTAAGCGTGTACCTTCATGTTGCCTCCTTAAAAAATTTTGGTTTCAGTCCGACAAACGAACAACAGACGTTAACCGGTTGAACCCGGCCGCCCGTTGGAACGGATAATGAGGTATTGGATGCGGCGCCCCGGCCCAGGAATCAGTCCGGCCAGAGTATCCTATCAGTGGAAAGGGAAAATCCGATCCGGCAGGGAAAAATCAACGGACCAGCTGAAAGCGGGCCGTTCGTTCGGGCACATCGACAAAGGTGCAGCGGATAGTCACCTCCTCGTCGAGGGCGACGCCCATGGGTAGGCGCAGTCGGGCTTCGAAACCCAGCGAGGGGATCAGCACCGTCCCCTGCTGGCGGTCACGCAGGTCGACCACCACGCCGGTGCCGGCCCAGTCGGGGTGGCGGCGCAGAAAGACCAGGGTCCAGTGTTCGTTGGACATCCGCTCAGTGCGGGCGATACTGCCCGTCACCGCTTCGGCCGCCCCCAGTCGTTCCATCATGGCGTCGAGGCTCAGCAGCGGCCCGCCCGTCACGTAGGCCCGCAGCTGCTGGTGGACCAGGAGATCCACGTAGCGCCGCAGCGGCGACGTGGCCCGGGTGTAGACTTCGAGGCCCAGGCCGGCATGAAGCCCCGGCGCCGTGACCATCCGCGACGGCTGCATCTGGCGGCGGAAGGCATACATTTCGGCCAGGCTCTGGGGCGCCGACACCTCCTGGGGCGCCGGCTGGACGGCGTAGGGAATGGCGATGCCCCGCTCATGGCAATAGCGGCCCACCGCCTCGCCGGCGGCCAGCATGGCGTCGGTGACCATTTCCCGGCTGTTGAGGCGAGCCAGCGGGCGGATGACTACCTCGCCGTCCACTACCCGGATCTTGACTTCGGGCAAGGCCAGCGGAATGGCGCCGCGGTACAACCGGGCCATCCGGAACGGCTCCACCAGGCGTTGGATGTCGGCCAGCGGGGGCTCCGCCAGCCAATCATCGGCCTCGGCGTACGTCAGGCGCCGCACCCGCACGCGGCTGCGGACCACCGCCACATCCACCGGCCGGCCCGCATCGTCCAGCGAGAATCCAAAGGAAAGCGCCGGCGACACGTCGGCCAGCCCCAGGCCCAGGCGCTCGGTGGCCTCCCACGGCAGCATGGTGACCAGCTCCTCGGGCAGGTAGAGGGACGCCCCCCGGCTGCGGGCCTCCAGATCCAGTTCGCTGTCGGTCGCCACCAGCGCCGCCACGTCCGCCACGTGTACCCACAGGCGGTCACCGTCGGCGCTGACGGCATCGTCCGGGTCCCGGTTCCCCTCGTCATCGATGGCGAAAGCCGGCAGGTGAGTCAGGTCCACCCGGTCCTCATCCGGCAGGGACGGCACGGGCAGGTCCGGCGGGGTCACCGTCACCCCCTGGCGATGGGGGTACGGATTGACCTCCTCCGTCCAGTGCCCCAGCTTCAGCAGGAGGGCGTGGGCCTTCTCGGGCGTCTGCTCCTGGTCCAGTTCCCTGAGGAGACGGCAGCCGTCGGCGCGGCCGAAGGCCACTTCCTCCACGTCGCGCAGGAGCTCGGCGTCGCCCGGCTCCGTCCGCCTCTGGCGCACCCGGCCGACGAATGCCGCCCAGGCCTGTTCCGCCCGGGCCTGGGCCTCCCGCCGGGCGTGGGTTTTTTCCACCTCGTCCGCCGGCACCGCCGTCACAGCGGCAGTGTTGCCGGCAAAATACAGCCCGTCCGCCAGCAGCTGCCAGCCCGCCCAGGCGGCGGCTGGTGTCCAGGCATTGTAGACCAGTTCCACGAATTCGGTGAAGCCCACGCTGGTGCCCTGGAGCAGTTCCCAGGCCGTGGCCACATCCCCTTCCGGCGGGACCAGTTCCGCCAAGCTACGGCACGGGCCCGGATGCAGCAGTTCCACATCCTTGGGTCGCACGCGTTTCGCCTGGTCTTCGGCCAGGCGGATCTCCAGCTTGTCCGTCACGGCCGTGACGATGGCCGGCTGGTTCTTGTACAGCAACAGGCTGCCGACGGGGGGCTCGTATTCCATGGTCCTTATTCCTGTTTCTCCGAAGGTTCGTCGGCCGACCACAGGACCGCCGCGGCAAAACTCACCGCCGACTGGGTCAGGTCTTCGTGCCAGAACTCGTAGTCCAGCACCGTTCCCTGCACCGGGCCCAGGATTTCCAGTAAGGTAGCCAACGACGAAAGTCCGCAGACATGGTAGCGGTCCTCGGCGGCTCGGGCTTCACCCCAAAAGGCCGCGATGTCGCCGGCGACCAGGGCATCCAGCAAGCGCCGGTCATGGGCTCGGGCCTCGGCTTCCCGCTCCCGCGCCGGCTCTCTGTCGCCGAATTTCAGACCGACATGACACAGATCCACGCCGGCGATGACCAGGGTTCCGGGATCACGGGCCACTTCCGCCAGGGCATCCAGCACCGGCACCAGGCCCGCCTCGTCCCGCGGTCGCGCCACCTGCTCCAACAGCCCATCGAACGAGCCGCACAGCACCGGCACACAGCGCACCGGCGCATCCCCCAGCCGCCGGCGGATGAACAGGCTCTGGAATTCCAGGGAATGCTCGCTGCGATGGGCGAAATCGTCGGGCGCGGCGCACTCGCCGGCCGCCTCGCGCAGCCGGGCCACCGTGTCGGCCGCGGTGGGCAGGGTGCCCAGAGGCGTCTCATAATCCTTTTCCGTCAGGCTGAAGAACCATTCACCCAGTTGGTGGCCCGTTCCCAGCAGCAGGATGCGTTGCGGTGCCGCCTCCGGCCAGGCGGCGTATGCCGCCGCGTAGACGCGCCGTCCCGCCAGGAAATCGATATGCGGCGCGATGATGGCCTTGACCGCCCGCCCGGGCGGGATCCGGTCCCGGATGTCCAGCGGCGGCGCCATGCCGTCCAGAAACTCGCGCAGGGTGTCCGCTTCACCGGGATAGGCTTGGCCGGCCAGAGCCGGCGGCCGGCTCCGCTGCCGGCCGAATTCCTCCACCAGCCGCTGGCGGGCGTGCCGGTAGCGATCCGTTTCCAGCAGAAACAGCTGGTCGAACTGCTCCACCACTTTTTCCGCTTCCCAACGCGATACGATCACACCATTCTGCAGGCGGGTGAGGGCGCTCTGGAACTCCAGAAAGGACTCGGACTGGCTCAACACCATCAGCAACCCGATGCTTTGCTGGGTCAGGGCGGCGCCGTGGGGCGCAAAGCCCAGGGGGTCCTGGATGACGAATACCGTTTGCCCCTGGTAACTGGCGGGGATCATCTGGATATCCATGCGCATGGGAGGCAAATCCGGGTAATCAGATTGGGCCATGAGCGTTTCTCCTTGAGCTGGGGAGCCTTCCCCGGCGAACGATGGGCAAAAAAAGGATATCATACCATGAATCGAACACTGGCAAAAGGGTTGTGGAATCTTTCGCTTGACCGCATGGATAACCGCTCCATTTCCGGAGAAAAAAGAGGTGAAAGATGAACACAAAGGGGGTGGAAGAACCAGCCAGGAAGGAAGAGACGGGCCAGTCGCCTCGGGCAAATTGGCCCGCCTGGCACCGATCATCACGTACACCACGGAGATGCCCGGCGGCACGTCTTGGTTCACGCCCGCCATGACACCACCCGCCGGCACAGCGCCGGCGGGCGGTCAGGCAGAGTAACAATTTTCCGTGGACGATCCGCGCCTGATGATTACCAGGACGTATTGGCCGTGGAGGCGCCGATAATCATCAGCAGCCAGATCACAAAGCCGATGAGGCTGAAAACGATACCGATGGCCCCGAGAATGATGCCGGCCAGGGCAAATCCGTTCCCCTTCATGGATGCTTCCCCGCGCTGGATTTTGCCGCGTTCCATCCACCCGATAATCACCGCCGGAATACCGGACAGGATTCCACAACAGAACGGACTGAGGATACCCAATACCAGAGCGGTGATGGCCATGCCGCTGGCCTTGTCCTCGTACATCGACGACTGCGGCGGCGGAGGAACATTGGGGGTGTAACCGTTTGCCATTGACTGCCTCCCATCTATTCAGAAATTGATACGATTCTCCATCCTGCAAAACAAGCATACACTGGACCATGGGGCGTGGCTGTAGTATACCTGCCAATCCCCGGAATGAAAACAACAAATTGCAAATTTACGGATTGCCTTGTAGAATGGGGAATTATATATCCATGTTCGATGACAAGTTGCTTGACGGGGGCCAGCGGGCCCCATGCCCGAATTTGAGAAAGAAACAGTTCGACTTTTACTTTGAAGGGAGATGATCACGATGCAAAGCATGAGCAATCAAGATGTAATCGGCATGATTGGCGGCCTGGCCGGCGCTGTCATCAGTTTGGTGATTTTCCTGGGGATCATGATCACCATCATCATGATCGTCCAGAGCGTCTACAAGCGGATCCCGCCCGAGCACCGGGAAATGGAGCCGGGCATGGTGTGGCTGCTGCTGATCCCTTGCTTCAATGTCGTATGGAATTTCTTCGTTTTTCCCAAGTTGTCGCGTTCGCTGAAATCCTATTTTTTCTCCATCGGCCGGACCGATGTGGGTGACTGCGGCGAGGGGCTGGGCCTGGCCTATGCCATTCTTTCGGCTGTGTCCATCATCCCGTATTTGAATTGTCTGACGTTTCCGGCGGCGATCATCATCCTGATCATCTTCCTGGTCAAGGCAACCGGACTCAAAAACCAGATCTGATCACCTTTCGCCTTTCGGCTACGGGCGTAGGCGGCGACTGCCGGGCGCAGCATTCTTCCGCCTGTCGGCAACAGGCGCGGCTACGGGCGTAGGCGGCGACTGCCGGGCGCAGCATTCTTCCGCCTGTCGGCAACAGGCGCGGCTACGGGCGTAGGTTGCGACTGCCGGGCGCAGCATTCTTCCGCCTGTCGGCAACAGGCGGCTACGGGCGTAGGCGGCGACTTCGGGCGCAGCATTCTTCCGCCTGTCGGCAACAGGCGCGCTTATTTACCTGAAAAATGGTGGAGCGCGGTGGAAGAAACGGCTATACTGTCCGATTATGGCGAAGCCCATCCGCAAAAAAATTTTTTCACTCGCCCTGACCACGGCCGTGGCCCTGGTCCTGCTGCTCAGCTATTTCCTCCAACCGTATACGGACAACGGCCCTACCCTGTGTCTCTTCCGCCAGTGGACCGGCCTTCCCTGCCCCGGCTGCGGCCTGACCCGCTCCTTCTGCGCCATCTCCCACGGCCATTTCGCCGATGCCTGGTCTTTCAATCCGTTCGGGTATCTGTTTTACGCCCTGGCCGTTCTTTTCCTGATCCTTACCCCACTGGCCTATTTCTTCGCCGGGCTGGAGGAGGCCATCCTGGCCCGCTCCCACCTCATCACCCGCGCCCTGCTGGGATTGCTGGCCGCCATGTATATATATGGTTTCGCGCGTCTCGTCGTGATGGCCCTCTCGACTTCAGCAACACCATAAACCAGAGGCCGCCATTCACGGCGTAGCCGGATGCCCGGCCCTCATCAACACCGACGTGGAGGGCAGTCGACGGCCTTACAATTCCTTGTTTCCAAAGACACGGGCGACGAATTGCTTCAGGAGATCTCCCGAGACGGGAAAATCCGGCCGGCGGCGGGTCAGGCTCAGCGGCGCCGAATCCGTTTCGATGACGAAGGCGAAAATGTAGCCCCCCGCCCCGTCGTCCCATTCCTGGAAGCGGCCGAAGCGCAGATCATTGAAGACCAGCGCCCCGTCCTCGCGGGTAAGGCAATAATAGCCGTCGCATTTGTGCAGCAGTTTCACCAGGTCCGGGTCCCGGCGCAGGTCATCGATCAGCCGATCCAGCCGTGGAACGAAGCGGAAGCGGATCCGACGGTCGTCGTCCAGCAGGGAATAATAGCCGATCCAGTAGCCGTTATGTGTTTCGGCCACGCCCCGCCACAGCAGATTGTTGAGAGGCGACGGCTGGGTCATCAAGCGCCGGTGGGCCAGGTTCTGTGACACGAGAGCTTCCTGGAAAACCGATTCCATGTGCAGTTTGTTGACGACGGTCAGGGCCAGATAGGCCGTGCTGAGCCCGATACCCGTCCAAGCCAGGATACGGCGGGTGCGCGAGGTGCGGTTCAGGAACACCAGGACCAGCAGGCAGCCGAGAAAGGGGAGTGTATACAGCGGATCCACCACGAAGATGGTATTCCATTCCACGCGGTGATCCAGAAACGGCCAAAAGACCTGGGTGCCGTAACCGGTGAAGCAGTCCAGCAGGATGTGGGTAAACAGGCCCCAGAAAACCAGGCGGCTCCAGGGCAACCAGGGCACCTTGTCTTTGGCATGAAGGCGCGCCAACAGCCAGCCCAGCAACGGTGCGAGCACCACGCAAAAGAGGATGGAATGGCTGACGGTCCGGTGAAACACAAAGCGGTCCACCGGTGACATGAACACCCCGGCCAGCACGTCCAGGTCGGGGATCAGCCCCGCCACGGCCCCCCACAACAGGGCCTTGTTGCCCACTTTCCGACCGAGAATCAGTTCGCCGACACCGGCACCAAGAGTCATTTGGGTCAGGGTATCCATACCGCGCTCCTCTACACATCACCGAATAATTCGGCCGGTTGGGGATGCCGTCACCGGCGGCCGTAACATCCTGCATTCCCTCGCTGCACCGGACCGGCATCCGCTCCGCTGCCGTCGCATGTCCGGTGGTTTGTCTTCGCCGCCGGAGGAAGACGATTAGATGCAGAACTCGTTCTGTATTTTCAAGAGAATGGACGCCGGCGGCGCCAATCGCCGCGTCATTCACCGACGCGGAAACGACATTCACCGAAGGACGGCGGCCGATCGCCGAATGCCGGATAAAGACGGGTGATCCTCCTCGTATGATATGGCTGTAAGATGAAACTATACGCCAAGGAGAATAAAATGTCGACGATTCGTTCCACCATCCACCTGGACCAGGTCTTTTTTGCCCTGGCCGTGATCTTGTTCGGCACGGTGGCCTTGCTGGAGAATCTGGAGGTCCATCCGGAGTACGATTTCTGGAAATTCTGGCCGGCGGCGCTGATCCTGCTCGGCCTGGGCGACCTGTTCAAGAAGCCGTACGGGAAACACGCCTTCGGCGGTATGCTCTTCGTGGGTGTCGGCGCCTTCTGGTTGGCCGAGAACCTACTGAGCGGCTTCGACGTCAGCCTCTGGCAACTGTGGCCCCTTATCCTGATCGGATTCGGCGTCAAACTGCTTCTGCATAAGAAATCGGATTACCCCACCGGAACGCCCCGGCTGGCCGATCACAAAACCATCTGAACATGCACCAATGAAGGAGACTATCATGAGTACAAACCGCATTCTTCTTTTCGATGCTAAAATCCTCTTCGCCCTCGCCATCATCCTGTTGGGTTTACTGGCCCTGCTGGATAACATTGGCATCAACCTGGACGTCAATTTCTGGAAATACTGGCCGGCCATTCTGATCCTCATCGGCTGTGGCCAGCTGTTCCAGCCCCGCGAATACCGGCAGTACTTCAGCGGGCTGTTGTTCCTGACCGCCGGTGTCCTGCTGCTGGCCAACAACCTCATTGAGGAATTCTACTTCAGCATCTGGGAGTTGTGGCCGCTGGTGCTGGTGTTCTTCGGCGTCAAGCTCCTGAAGGACGGCATCTGGGGATCACGCAAGGCCCGGATCAGCAAAGATTTTATCAACATTACCGCCATCCTGGGCGGCGGCGATTTCAAGTACACCTCCCGCGACCTCCAGGGTGGCCAGGTGACGGCCTTCCTGGGCGGCTGCAAGGCCGACCTGCGCGACTCGGATTTCACCGGCGACCAGCTGACCATCGATGTCACGGCCTTCATGGGCGGCGCCGAAATCGTCGTTCCACGCCACTGGCAGGTGACCATCCAGGGCGTGCCCATTCTCGGTGGTATCGACAACAAGGCGGAGTACGAGCCCCCGGCGCCGGGTGAACGGACGCTTCCGGCCAAGCACCTCGTCGTCAAGGGAGTGGTCATGTTCGGCGGCGTCGAGGTCAAGAACTGACATGCATCCCGCCCTACGCTCCACCCGCGGTTTGCTCTTGGCCCTCCTGGCCTGGTTGCCGCTGACGGCCGGTCTCATCGGCGTGTACGCCGCCATGACGGATGCTGCCCTCGAACCGGCGGCCCTGCTCCTGGGACCGGCCCTGCTGGTGCAGCTGTTCCTGTGCCTGGCCACCTGGCAGATCTGCCGCACCACGTCCCTGGAGGCGCCCCAGATCCCCGTGCTGGTGCTCAAGCACCTGATCGCGGCCCTGGTGATGGAAGGGTTCTGGCTGGGACTGATTCTCCTCTACAGCGGCCTGCTGGACCAGCTGCTCCCCCCGCCTGTTTGGCAGCAGCGCTTTCGCGACGCCTTCCCCCTGCTGCTGGCCATGGGTCTGTTCCTCTACTTCACGGCCACCTTGGCCCACTACATGTTGCTGGCGCTGGAAAAAGCGCAACAGGCGCGGGAACTGGCCCTGCAACAACAGATCCTGGCCACCCGCGCCGAGCTCAATTCGCTGCAGGCGGTGATCCATCCCCATTTTCTGTTCAACAGTCTCACGGCCCTGGGCGCCCTGGTACGCTCACAGCCGGCGGTCGCGGCGGAGATGACCCAGCAACTGGCCGAGTTCCTGCGCTTTAGCATGCGCTATTCCCGCCAGGAGAGCGTCACGGTTCACGAAGAGGTGGAGCATGCCCGCCGCTACCTGACCCTGGAACAGATCCGCTTGGGTGACCGTCTGCAGGTGGAGTGGCAACTGGACGGCACACTGGAGCCGCGGCGGATCCCGCCCCTCATTCTACTCCCCCTGGTGGAGAACGCCGTCAAGCACGGGATCCAGCAATGCGTGGCCGGCGGCACCGTGATCATCGCCACCCGCCGCACGAATGATCGGCTGGTGATGACGGTCACCAATCCACGGGAACCGGAAGTGCCGTCCCCAGGCGGCGAACGCCTCGGTTTACGGACCTTGCAACGCCGGCTGAAAACCCGCTTCGGCACCGCCGCCCGGCTGGATATCCAGGCGGAGGAACACCAATTCCGTGTCAGCCTGCAACTCCCCTGGGTGGAAACCCGGCCCGAACCGGTCGCCTGAAGCGGCCGGTGAACGGCGTTCCGACTATTTCAGGATTTCCATGAGCCGCTGGTAACCGCTCCGGCTCACCGGCAATGTGCGCTCGCTCTTCTTCAGGACCGCCAGGCGGCTGTCGCGGGAGTAGGGCTCGATTTTCTGCAAATAATCGAGATTGAGCAGATAGGACCGGTGGATGCGGCAGAAGCGGCGGGCGTCCAGCATCTCCTCCAGCCGGTTCAGCCGCTCCTGCTTCAGATACTCGCGCCGGGCGGTGACGATGTTGACGTAGTCGTCCTGGGCCTCGAAAAACATCACCTCCGCCACCGGGACGATGTGCACCTCGTCCCGGTCCCGGATCAGGATCCGGGTCAGGGGGGCGCCCTGTCGCCGGCGGTCGCGCACCAGGTCATCCAGCGGCTGCCGCCGGCGCAAGAGCAGCTGCTCCCGCGCCCGGTCCAGGGCCTGCTGCAGACGTTCCGGCCGTACCGGCTTCATAAGGTAATCCAGGGCCCGGGCGGCGAACGCCTGGAGGGCGTATTCGTCGTACGCCGTTACGAAGATCACCAGGGGCGCGTCCTGCCCCAGCAATTCCAGCACATCGAATCCGTTCAGTTTGGGCATCTGGATATCCAGCAGCAGCACATCGGGCGTTACCGCCGCCACGGCCTTGACCGCCTCGAAACCGTTGGCGCATTGACCGGCCACCACCACGCCCGGGCAGTGGTCCAGGGCCTGGCGCAGGGATTCCCGGGCCAGCGGCTCGTCGTCGACGATGAGGCAGCGGATGTCGTGCGGGGTCGGGCTGTCCATGACGCCTCCTTTCCGGCACGCCTAGAACAGGCCGCGGATGCGGCCGTCGGGGTCGATATCCATGGCGTCGGCCGCCGGTGCCTTGGGTAGCCCGGGCATGGTCAGGATGTCGGTGGTGTACACCACCACGAACCCCGCGCCGGAGCAAACCTTCACATCCTGAATCTCCACCAGGAAGCCCGTCGGGCGGCCCAGCAGCGCGGGATCGTCGGACAGGGAGGACTGGGTCTTGGCCATGCATACCGGCAGATGGCCGTAGCCCCAGTCGGTGAACTTTTGCAGCTTGCGCTGGACGCTGCGGGTGAGAAGAATGTCGTCCGCCCCGTATATCCGCTGGGAAATCTGCCGCATCTTGTCCTCCAGCGAATCGGTCAGTTCATAGGTGTAGGCCACCGGACCGCAGGCGGCCTGGACGCTCTCCCAGACGCCCGCGGCCAGGTTTTCCGCGCCGGCGCCGCCCTTGCCCCAGACGTCGATCACATGAGCCGGCACGCCGATCGTTTCCGTCAGATCCACCACGGTCTGCAATTCCTCGGTCGTATCCGAGAAAAAGGAATTGACCGCCACCACCACCGGCCGGTTGAAGGCCTGCATGTTCTCGATGTGTTTCTGCAGATTGGGGAAGCCGGCCCGGACCGCCGCCACATCGGTTTCGTCCAGTTTCTTGCGCGCCACGCCACCATGATGCTTCAGGGCCCGCACCGTGGCGACGATCACGACAGCATCCGGCGGCACCGCCCCTTTCTGGCGTGACACCAGGTTGAAAAACTTCTCGGCGCCGAGGTCGCTGCCGAAACCGGCCTCCACCACGGTGATATCGGCGTAGCGACGGGCGATGTCCATGGCAATGAGGGAGTTGGTGCCATGGGCGATATTGGCGAAGGGACCGGCATGCACCAGCACCGGATTGTGGTCGATGGTCTGCACCAAGTTGGGCTTGACGGCGTCCTTCATGAGGATGGCCATGGCCCCCTGGGCCTGAATGTCCTTGGCGTACATGGGCTCACCTTCAGCACTCTCGGCCACCATGACGTTTCCCATCCGTCGCTTCAGGTCCTCCAGGTCGAAGGCCAGGGCCAGGATGGCCATAATCTCCGAGGCTGCCGTGATTTCGTATTTGCTCTGACGGACCTGCCCGGCGGTTTCCCCCAGACCGATGACCACGTCGCGCAAGGCACGGTCATTCATGTCCACCACCCGGTGCCAGAGCAGGCTGGCCGGCAGGAGGCAGACGCCGCTGGTGACGCGAGTATAGCGGTTGTCCAGCAGCGAGGCCAGTAGGTTATGGGTAGCGCCCACGGCATGGATGTCGCCGGTGAAATGCAGATTGATGTCCTCCATGGGCAGCACCTGGCTGTAGCCGCCGCCGGCGGCGCCGCCCTTGACGCCGAAGACCGGTCCCAGGCTCGGTTCGCGGATGGTGGCCACCGCCTTGTGCCCAATTCGGTTCAGGGCGTCGGCCAAGCCGATGGTGACGGTGGTCTTCCCTTCCCCGGCCGGCGTGGGAGTCATGGCCGTGACCAGGATCTTGCGGGCCCGGGGTTCATGCCTGCCCCGGGCGGCGCACTGCACTTTGGCGATGTATTTACCGTGCAGGTCCACGTCATCGGCGGCCAGTCCCATCTTGTCGGCGATGTTCTGAATCGGCCACATGGTCGCTTCATAGGCTATCTCGATATCACTTTTGAAGGCCATCTCTTCCTCCCGGTGGGGTGTTAAGGGGATATCCGCACGGGTATTGTAGCATAGCCCGCCGGTCCGTTCATCCGGTTCCGTTGACTTCCCCGATCTCGGGCGTTGCATCCGGAGGACCCTCCTGACTATAATGGCGGCAGCCCATCCGGCTCGGCAGGACCCTGACATGGACTATGCAGCATTGATGAACGATTTCGCCCAGTGGACAGAGGAATTCGGACGGCTGGTCGGCCGACTGGCTGGCCGGCGCACATTTTCCGGCGAGATAGAGAATATCAACCGGTTTCTGGACGAAGTCACGGTTTTGTTCAGCCGCTGGTCGCCAGCCGTGGAACGCCTTGCGACACCGGCCGGCGACGTGCTGCAGCTGGATTTCGCGGGTGCCGGCCAGCGGCCCATCGTGCTGCTGGCCCATGCCGACACGGTACAGGTGAGCGAGGAGCCCCTGCCCGTCCGCCGCGAGGAACGACGGCTGTATGGCAGCGGCATCCTGGACATGAAGCAGGCCATCGCCCTGTTCTACTTCGCCCTGGACGTCCTGTCACCAGGGCCGGCCGGCACCCGACCGCCCCTGCGCCTGGTGCTGAATCCCGACGAGGAGACGGGGAGCCGCCATTCGCTGGCCATTCTGCTGCACCGCTGCCGTGACGCCCGGGCAGTACTGCTGCCGGAGCCATGCGGACCCGACGGCGCATTAAAAACCCGCCGCAAAGGAGTCATCGCCCTTGAATCCACTCTGGAGGGGCGGGCCGCCCACAGCGGGGTGGATCCCGCTGCCGGCCGCGACGCCAACCGGGGTCTGGCACGTTTTCTGCGGGAAGTGGATGAACGGCTGATAGAATATCCGGACGTGACATTCAACCCGGGCGTCATCCAGGGCGGCCAAGAGATCAACGTCGTCTCACCGCGCAGCCGACTGCGGGGCGAGCTGCGCGGCTTCACCACCCGTAACCTGGAGGCGGCGGCCGGCATGATCGCCGGCATCGGGTCAACCGGCGACATCGCCATCCATACCACCTGCCGGCGCTTGCATCCGGCGCTGGAAGAGAATGAGGCCAACGGGCGCGTGGTCCGCATTGCCCAGAGCATCGCCGCCGGTCTCGGGCAACCGCTGGGCACGTGCGCCAGCGGCGGTGCCTCCGACGGCAGCGACCTGTCGGCGGCCGGCATCCCCGTGCTGGACGGCCTGGGCATGCGCGGCGGCGGCGCCCACACCACCGACGAGTTCATCGACCTGGACGATTTTCCCTTTCGCGCCACTCTTATTACGGCCCTGTGCCGGGAGGTGCCCGCATGATCCGCGTCCGCCGCCTGGAAAGCATCGACGAATACCGCCAGCTGGCCGACATCCAGAAAAGCGCCTGGGGGTTCCGCGACCTGGAGGTGGAGCCCTACTTCCTTATGACCCGCGCCCAGATGTTCGGCGGCCTGGTGCAGGGCCTGTTCGTCAATGACGTCCTCGTCGGCTTCACCTTCGCCATCGCCGCCCGCCGGGGGGATGAACACTTTCTCTTCTCCCACATGGCCGCCGTGCGGGCCGAGTACCAGGGCCGCGGCTACGGCTTTCACCTGAAGGCCGCCCAACGGGCGGAGGCTCTGCACATGGGCTATCGGACCATCCGCTGGAGCTTCGATCCCCTGCAGTCCCTCAACGCCTTTTTCAACCTCCACCGGCTGGGTGTCCTGGGCGAGGCCTACGAGCGGGACATTTACGGACCTGGACAGGCCGGCCTGCACGAGGGTTTGCCCACCGACCGGATCCTGGCCGTATGGCGGCTGGACTCGACGCGGGTGATGGAACGGATGGCCGGCAAGCGGCCGCGTCTTCGAAAGGACCTGCCGTCGACGTACGAAACGGATCCGGTGGCGGACGTCATCTTCGTGGAAATCCCGCGGGACATCCGCCGCCTGAAACAGGACGACCCGGCCATCGCCCGGCGCTGGCACGAGACGACCCGCCGAGACTGCGAGGCCGCCTTCGCCCGGGGGCACGTCATCACCGAGCTCGTCTTCACCCCCGACGACCAGCGGGTTTTTTACCGGCTGGAAAGCCCCCCGGCCCCCGGCGATGCGCCGGACGCGCCGGCCGGATAGCCCCGGGTAACGGCCAACACTAAAGGGAGTCGCCATGAATCCTGTCCCTCGCCTTGAAGCCGCCGAAATCCACGTAGTGCGACTGCCCCTGGTCAGCCCCTTCACCACCAGTTTCGGCACCCAGACCCACAAGGAGGCCGTGCTGGTGTGCCTGCGGAGCGACGGCACCACAGGCTGGGGCGAGAGTACGGCCATGCCCGATCCGTTCTACAGTTACGAGACCAACACCACCGTTTGCCAGGTCCTGCGCCTTTATCTCCTGCCGGTGCTGCTGGCCGCCACCGATCTGACGCCCATGGACGCCCCGCACCTGTTCCGGCGGGTACGAGGCCACCCCATGGCCAAGGCCGCCGCCGAGAACGCCCTGTGGGACCTATGGGCGCGCCGCAACGACGTGCCTCTCTTCGCGGCGCTGGGCGGCATGGCACGCCGGATCCCGTCGGGCATCAGCATCGGCCTCCAGGACTCCCCGGAGCGGCTCCTGGCCGCCGTGGCCGACGCCTGCGCCGCCGGCTACCATCGCGTCAAGATCAAGATCAAGCGGGGACAGGACGAGGCCCTGGTCCGCGAGGTGCGGCGGTCGTTTCCCGCCCTCCCGCTGATGGTGGACGCCAACGCCGATTACACACCGGCCGATTTTCCCTTGTTGCAGCGTCTGGATGATTTCAACCTCATGATGATGGAGCAGCCCCTGGCCGAAGGCGACCTGTTCCAGCACGCCCGGCTGCAGGCCCGGCTGCGGACGCCCGTCTGCCTGGACGAATCCATCGGCACCCTCAGCGACGCCGAAGCGGCCCACGCCCTGGGCAGCTGCCGCGTCATCAACATCAAGCAGGGCCGGGTGGGCGGCCTGCAGGCGGCCCGGGCCATCGCCGCCTTCGGTCTCGGCCACGGGCTGGATGTCTGGTCGGGCGGCATGCTGGAAACCGGCATCGGCCGGGCCGTCAACCTTCATCTGCAGACCCTGCCCGGTTTCAGCCTGCCCGGCGACACCTCGGCCACGGCGCGCTACTTCGGCGAGGACATTGTCGACCGGCCGGTGGAACTGGACGCCGACGGCTTCATCGGAATCCCGCCCGGCCCGGGCAGCGGGGTGGCCATAGTACCGGACAGGCTCCGCCGTTTCTGCGTCGGGCACGAGGTGATCACCCCCTGACCGGCGGCGGCACCCGACAGCCCGGCATTGTCAAGACCGGCGCCGGGGTGGTACAATCGCCGCATCGGTCATTCACTCCCGTCGCGCCGCCGCGGAAATATCATCGCGACCGGCCCGGAAAGGACATCATGAGCGCCGCAACATCCGTTCTCATTAACGTGCACGGCAATCTGCCCGAGCCCGGACGGCCGGTGGTCGGCAACGGCATCCGCGCCCGGCAGCTGGGCGACGCCCTGGCCGCCCACGGAGTGACGGTCCGCTACGCCACCCACCGGTCGTTCTACACCGACACCGCGCCGCCGCCGGCGATGTCCCTGTTCCGGGACGCCGCCGGCTTGCTGGAGCTGATTTCGACGGCTCCGCCGGATCTCCTCATCTGCGTCCAGGGCGAGGGCCTCGAGCTGCTCCCCGACAGCGGCCTGGCCTGCGCCGTTATGGCCGACTGGATCGCGCCGCGCATGCTGGAATTCGCCTTCCAGGAACTGCCCCTGGAGCAGTGGCTGCCCAGCATCCTGACCGCCCTGCGCAGGGCCGACTACCACACCTGCTGCACCCCCGCCCAGCGGGCCTACCTGTACGCCCTGCTCCAGCTGGCCGGCGTCGATATCCGCGACTGCGCCGTGGACCTGGTCCCCCTGTCGGCGGCCACGGATTTCCCCGCGCCCCAGCCCGCCGGCGACGAGCCGCTCCTGGTGGCCGGGGGTGTGTCATGGCCCTGGATCCGCTCGGGCCGTTACCTGCGCGCCGTGCTGGAGGAGATGGACAAGGCCGGCCGCGGCCGGCTCAGGATCTTCGGCGGGCGCTATCCCTTCGCCACCGACGCCAGCCAGTACAGCGAGCCCGAAAAGGAGCTGCCCGCCTCCGACCGGCTGGAGATCATGGGCCTGCTCCCCTATGACCGGCTCCTCGACGAATACCGGTCCGCTTGGGCGGCCGTCAACCTGTTCGAGGAGAATCCGGAACGGCAACTGGCTTTCTCTTTCCGCGAAATCGACTACCTGAAGTGCGGCCTGCCCCTGCTGTGCGCCCCGTTCTCCCACATCGCCCCGTACATTCGGCGCTACGAAGCCGGCTGGGTGCTGGAATCCATGACCGAAAAAGAGCTGCGCCGGACGGTGCGGCGCATTCTCGCACTGGAACGGATCCCCGCGGCCATGTCCGCGGCCGCCCAGACCATCGTCCGCGAACACTTCGACCAGCGGCAGACCATCCAGCCGGTGCTGGACTACCTGGCCCGGCCGACCCGCCCCCCCCGCCGCGAGAGCCTGCTGCAGTCGACGGTGCACTGGGGCGATTTTGCCCGCCAGGAAATGCAGAAACTGCTGGCCGAACTGCGCGCCCTGCGTGAGCAAAACCATGAAATGGCGCGCCACAACGAGCAGTATCGCCGCCTCGAAGAAGAGAAGAACCGGCACCTGGCCGCCGCCGAATCCACCATCCGCGAACTGCGGCAATACACCGCCGCCCGGGAAAAGGACCTGGCCACGTGCGACCGTCTCATCCAGGAGAAAGACCGGCAGCTGACGGAGATCAACGAGAATCTGCTGGAACTCCGGACCTACGTGGCGCAGAAGGAAACCGACCTCCGCCAGTACGACCGGCTGGTGGCCGAAAAAGACAGCCGGCTGCAGGAGCTAGACACCGCTCAGGCCGTCCAAAAAGCGGAATTGGCCAAAACCACTTCCCTGTTGCAAGAGAAGGATGAGCTGTTACGTCGGGCCGAGCAGACCATGGCCGAATTGCGCGGCGACAGCCGCGCCAAGGAAGGCGAGCTGCAACGATTTCAGCAACTGCTCCATGACAAGGACGCCCAGCTGAACCAGGCCGAGCAGACCATGGCCGAATTGCGTGGCGATATCAACGCCAAGAAAGGCGATCTGCAGCGATTTCAGCAACTGCTCCATGAAAAGGACGCCCAGCTGAACCAGGCCGAGCAGAACATGGTCGAGCTGCGCGGGTATATCGACCGCAAAGAGGAGGATCTGCGCCGCTACAGCCAGCTGACGGAGGAGAAGGACAACCAGTTGCGCGACCTGGAGCGCCTGCTTGGCGAGCAGCGCCAGTACGCCAGCCGGAAGGAGCAGGAGCTGGCCGGCAATATCGAGCAGCTCTCCCGCCAGGAGGAGATCGTCCGCCAGCAGCATAGCCGGATCAAGGAGCTGGAAGCAGAGAAGGCCGCCCTGGCCGGCGCCCTGGAAAATATCCAGTCCAAAATGCTGTACCGCCTCTACAAGAAGATCATGCCCCGCAAATAGGCGATCCCCGGCGGCCGATCTGGCCGGCGGGTCGTTTAGTCCATCGCGGCCCGGTCGGCAGCCCCGCCCCGCCGCGGGCCGGACACCAGCCACTGGTAAGCCCCGAATCCCACCCCCAGAAAGATCAGATCCACCAGCAGGATGGAGAGAGAAAACGACAGCGCCGGCTCGGCCGGCACCCCCACCGTGCCGAACAGGACGACGGCCAGGGCGTCGCGGGTGCCCACGCCCATGATGGAGATAGGCAGGATCCTCGACAGGGAGAAGAGGCTGACGAAAAACACCAGATGCACCACATCCGTCTCGATGCGCAGCGACCGCGCCAGCACCACGATGTAGGTGAAGAACACCGCCAGCACCGCCAGAACCAGGGGCCCCAACACGGCCAGCCGAACCCGTCCCAGCGGCCGGCAGGCCTCCACCAGCCAGACCAGCCACCGCCGCAGGCGGCCGCCGGCCGGCCCGGCCGGATCTTCCGCCGTCGGGTCCGCCGGCCGGCGCAGGCGCAGAAATACCCCCAGCAGCGTCAGTAGCACGAGGAAAAGCAGCCCGAGGGACCAGGCGGGAAAATCCAGGTACAGCATACCCCCCAGGACGCCGATGATAAGGTGGGGCAGCACGTCCAGCAGCCGGTCGGCGGCCACGCTGGGCAGCAACCGTTTGTCGCCGCCCGGCAGCAGGGCCACCTTGGCGAATTCGCCGGCCTGTCCGGGCGTGGTCAGGCCCAGGAAATTGCCGGCCAGATAGACCGTCAGAAGTCGGCGCCAAGAGTCACGCCGGCCGTATGCCTTCAGAATCACCCGCCAACGCAGACTCTTGCCGATGATGACCAGCAGGTTCAGCAGCAAGGCGGCGCCGAACAGGCCCGGCGCCACCTGGCCGAACACCCGCCCAACCTGGACCAGGTCCAGGTTCAGGAGCAGGAAGGCCAGAATCAGCAGGCCCAGGCTGCGCAGCAGGACTTGGGTGAGGATTCTCGGCACGACGGGCATTCTCCCGATGGTGATGCTCTCCGGTCAGGGCCGCGGGTCCGCCCCGCGCGCCGCCGCCGGACCGGCGGGCGATCGGTCCCCCGGCGGCGTTGCCGCCCCCGCGTCCCCCGCGGCGGAGCTGTGCCGGCGAAGCTGGTACAGCATCTCCTCCATGATCTTCCGGTTGGTGGTGGACAGGTGGGCCAGGATACCGGTCAGGTACACCTGGAAGCCGGCGATCAGCAGCACGGCGGCCAGGATCAGCGACTGGACATGACCGTCGCTGTCCCCGTGCAGGGCAAAATACAGGAAACGCAGGCCCAGCACAAAACCGGGCAGGAAGATAAGGGTGCCCAGCAGGGAGAAGAACAGGATGGGCTTGTAGACGGTGAACACACGGAAAATGGTGTCCAGGCTGCGCCACAGGTAGACAGGGATGTTCCGGAACAGCCGTGACGGACGGGTCATGGGATTGGTGCCCACCGGCACCGACCGGACCAGCAGCCCCTTGGCCGGCGCCTGGAACAGGGTATCCAGCGTGTAGGTGAACGGCGTGGTCACCAGCAGCCGGCTGGCCGCCTCGCGGCTCATGGCCCGGAAGCCGCTGGTGGCGTCGGGCACCCTCACCGACGCCAGGGCGCTGACCACCCGGGAGCCCAGGCGCTGCAACCGCTTCTTGGCAAAGGAAAAATCCTCGATCTCCTCGATGGTTCGGGCGCCGATGACGATATCGGCCTGCCCGGCCAGCACCGGTTCCACCAGCCGGGCCACATCGGAGCCGCAGTACTGGTTGTCGCCGTCGGTGTTGACGATGATGTCGGCGCCGTGGCGAACGGCGTAATCGAGGCCGGCCGAAAACGCCCGGGCCAGGCCCCGGTTCACGCCCAAGGGCAGGATGTGGTCCACGCCCAGGGCGCGGGCCGTGGCCACCGTGCCGTCGGTGGACCCGTCGTCGATGACCAGAATCTCGACGCGGTCGACACCGGGCAGGTCACGCGGCAGGTCACGCACCGTCTGAGGGAGGGTTTCCTCCTCGTTGTAGCACGGTATCTGGATGATGAGTTTCGCCATGACGCCTGTCTGATGACGCAAGTTCAGGCTTTGCAATGTACTGGATCTGCCGGGCAAATTCAAGGCAATTATGGCCCATCATTATTTCGGCAGCGGATCGGCCAGGGTCAGCACACCGAAATACGGCTCTTCCACATACTTGAAGCGGGGATCGGTCACGTCCACCGCCCCGAGATTCATCTCACGATACTTCCGGCAACGGTCCTCGGGTGGCGGCCAGGAATAGGATTCCCAGCGCAACGAGAAGAAGGGGATGACCAGGCGATGGATCAGTCCGGCCCTCATGGCACGGTATGTGTAATCCGTCACATAGTGGTAGCGCCGCATCTCCTGGATGACGAAGGGCGCCTTGGCATAAACCAGGGCCGCCGTCTTGTCGAAGGACACGTTGTAGGTGCGGATGTTGAAAGGGACGCTCATGGCCGGCGCCAGGTAATCGTTGTCCTGAGACAGGAAAAACACCCGGTCGCCCGCCTCGAGGTGCCGCCCCAGCGGTTCGAGAAGCTCGGCCTGGAATTTCGCCTTCTGCCATTGCAGGTAGGGGTAATCGGGTACCTGAAAGGTCTGCAGCGGCAGCAGCTCAACCAGCATGAGGACGGCCAGCAGAATCCCCAGCCACCGGCGGCGTTGCCAGAGGGCCTGAATGGCCACCGCCGCCATGGCCAGCAGGGCAAACTTCGTGAGCAGCAGCCAGCGGTGCACGGCCCGCATGTTGTTGATCCCCGGAACCGACTGGTACAGAAAATCCGTATGCAGGTTCAATGTGGCCGCCTCGGGCGGCATCAAATAGTCGTCGACAGTATAGGTGTCTCGGGCCTGGTCCACCGCCCGCTCGTCATGGATCTTCAGTGAAGGGCCGAGCGAGATGAGGAAGGTCAGCAACCCGGCCACGGACAGGACCACCAGCAGGCGCGCCTTCTGGCGGACCATGACTAGGCAGACCACCACGGCGACGATGACGGTGAGGCCCAGAAAGTTGAACTCCACGTTGGAGCCGTCGCCGAACCAGGCGCGGGGATTCCAGTGGCGGGCCAGACCCAGCCACGAATAGAGCGCCAGATCCTTGCCCGGCTGGATCAGGCTGAAGAGATCCACTCCCTGGGCGCGGAAGTAATCCACCGACTCCAGCTTATAGGCACCGGTATCCACCGCAGCCGGGATATAGAGCTGATAGAGAAAGACCGGGATCACGAAAGCGAGGACGAATCCGCCCGCCAGCAACCACCAGCGGCGCCAGGGGATATCGCCGTGACGCAGTGTCCGTCCCCCCTGCCAGATGACGGCCACCAGAGGAAAAACCATAAAAATCATGAAGACATACGGGATCATGAAAAAATTCACGCAATTTACCGCCACCAGCAGGCATGTCCAGGCAAAATAATCCCGCCAGGTGGTGGCTGGCTCACAGACCCGCTCCTGATACCAGACCCAGGCGGCCACGTAAAAGGGCAACAGGATGAAGCCGTAGATCTGGGGACCGAACCAGCGCTGGCCATAGACGAGGGCAGAAGCCAGGTACAGAAACGAAACCAGAACGGCCACCGGTGGACTGACCTTCAGCTGCCGCACGGCCAGCCAGTAGAAAGCGAAGAACGCCAGGAGCAGGGTCAGGACCTCGAACAGCTTGAGGCTCAGCATGGCGTCGCCGGTCAGCATGGTGGCGTAGCCGAGAAAAATGTAGAACGGCAGGCCGAAAGTGAACACCGCCCCTTCCTCCAGGCCGTTGAAGCGAAAGACGAACGGCTCGGTGAGCCCTTGTGCGGCCAGCCCTTCCCCGAAGGCCGTGAAGGTGGTCTCATGCCAAAAGCCATGGTAGTACCAGGGGTGGATCTGGTAGATCAGGGCCAGCAGCAGCAGGGCAAGAAAAATCAGCCCGATGCGCATTTTGGTGTTCATATCCATCCCACCTGAAAAGAATTTTATCAACCGCTGTTGATCCAATCCCGGACACCCGCGGCCAGAAAGCGTGCACGAAATTTAAGTATACAACAATTCTCTATTGCTTCTGCCGAGGAAATATCCTCCTCTGATTGGGTATTCCTCCAGGCTGAAGCCGGAATCATCTCATTGGTACGGTAGTTCAAGCTTCCAGCTTGAGGGATTGCAAGCAGGATGCTTGCGCTACGGTAGTTCAAGCTTCCAGCTTGAGGGATTGCAAGCAGGATGCTTGCACCACCCTTCCATCGCTTCCTTTGGCACCACCAGCTGGATCGAGGAATCGATACCGACAACGATCTTGACAGCGACAACGACTCGACAGCGGCAGTGATGATAAAAACCAAATGTTTTTTCTCTCTCGCCGTGGCGCAGTGGCGCAGAGTGAAGAAATATCTTGCGTTATGACTTCCCTGCCAAAATTCTTCACTGCGTCTCGGCGTCACCGCAAGAAATATCCTCTTTTCTCTCGCCGTGGTGAAGTTGCTGTCTTGCGCTCTTTCCGTTCCTGTTCGTTGTCGTGGTCGTTATCGTAGTCGACCACTTCGACCGAACGTCCCCCGGGATCCTCACTCCTTCCATCGCCGTTGTCCCTCATGATCAGGCTGATTCGAAGAAATGATTTCGATTACGATTACGACCACGACAACGATGTCAAATTGGATCCTACTTCCGGATTCGAATGACTGATCACCCGTACGAACACGACCACAACAACAATGTCGCGAGGGATCCTGACCCCGGTTTCGCATCACGGATCACCCGAACGGTGATCAATCGGGCTCACCAGTGCTGGCAGCCGGCCGGGAAAGGGGCGTCGCCAAACTTGTCAAATTTGTAAAAACTTTGTTTTTAGGAGGTTATGGCGAGAAAATTTTGATCCTCAGCACCGATTTCCCTTGCCAAAAAGCCATGAAACGTTCAAGAATGATTCTTAAAAATTTCGGCTGAGCAGGTGACGAAACCTTTCACCCATTCGGGAAGATTCCGTCCGGGAACACCGGCTTGATTTCGCCGGACGTTGACCGGCATAGTGGCAGCAGGGGAGGGCGTCCCGGCCAATCTTTATCCGGACCGGTTGTTCCTGCCAACCGTCCATTTTTCATTCTTTGGAGGCAATAATGTATCGGTTCATGATTCTATCCATCCTGGTTGTCGGGCTGGCGGCGGGCGGGACAGCCCGGGCCGCCGATTACCGTTTTTACGGCCCCCACGTCACGGCCCAGGCGCCGTGGATCAACACCGTTCAGGTGGTGAACAACGGCGACGCCACGGGCACTTTCGAGATCACCGTGCGCGACGGGGCCGGCGCCGTGGTCCATCAAGAGGTCTACGAGGTGCCGCCCGGCGGCGCCCGGCGGCTGGTGATGTCCAACTTCGCCGGCTACGTGCAGGCCGGGGACGAGGTGCTGCTGACCCCGGTGGAGGGCACCTTCGTCATCGACACGGACAATCCGCGGCTGCGCCCCACGGTGGCCTTCCGCTACGGCGACAGCGTCTCGCTGTGCGAGTTCTTTCTGGCCGACACCCTGGGCTGGGAATTCGTGCTGCCCAACACGGTGGAGGACCACTTCGCCTGGACGGGCATGTCCCTCATGAACCCGTTCGACGAGCCCCTCACCCTGTGGGTGGAGGCGTATCAGGGCGGCGTCATGGTCGGCCAGAGCGAGGTGACCGGCATCCCGCCCGGCACCAAGCACGTGCGCCTGTCCGACGGCTTCTGGACCGGCCTGGACTACACCGCGTACGACCAGGTGCGCATCTACAGCCAGCAGCGCCCCTTCCCGCCGCCCATGGCCATCACCGGCAACGACGCCCAGGATCGTCATCTCTTTTTCAGCGCCGCTGCCACCCAGCCGGCCGGGACCATCTACGCCCAGGACAGCATCGTCGGCGATCTGATGTTCGTGGCGGCGCGCACCTTCCGCCAGGGGGCCCCGGCCGAGGAGCCGTGCCGCCAACCCGACGAGGAGCCTTTCACCCATAGCCTGACCCGGGATTTCGCCGTCATGGCCACCGAAGTGACCCGGCAGATGTGGGCCGATCTGCGGGCGGCACAGCCGACCCTGCCGGCGGATCCGTCCAATATCTGGGGCTTCTATGATTACCCTGACTTTCCGGTACAGCAGGTGAGCTGGTACCAGACCCTCCTTTTCGCCAACCTGCTGAGCCTGGAACAGGGGCTGACGCCCTGCTATTACCGGGATGCCGCCTTTACCACCCTCCTGACGGCCGACAACTACACGTCCAACGACGTCTATTGCGACTGGGACGCCGACGGCTACCGCCTGCCGACGGAGGGGGAATGGGAATATTTCTGCCGCGCCGGCACCACCACGCCGTTCTGGGTGGCCGAGCCGGCATACACCGCCGCCACCTGCGACCAGCCCTGCAACGGGCCGGCCGATTTCCCCCAGCTGACGGCGGCCGAGGCGCTCGTCTGCGAATTTACTTACACCACGTCGGTCCGCGGCCGGCTGCCCAATCCGTGGGGGGTGTATGACGTCCACGGCAACGTGTCCGAATGGTGCTGGGACTGGTGGGCCCAGCACCCGGCCGGCCTCGTCACGGACTATACGGGCGCCGCCAGCGGTTCCGCCCGCGCCGTCCGGGGCGGCAACTGCTGGGAACAACCCGCCGACAGCCGCTCCGCCCGCCGGTTCAGCCAATCGCCCGATGTGGTGAACTACCGCTATGGCTTCCGCCTCTGCCGGACCATCCCCGGCGACGCCGTCCACGGGCCGGCGTATCGCTATTACGGCCCCCACATCACGGCCCAGGCGCCGTGGATCAACAAAATCCAGGTGCTCAACAACAGTTCGGCCGCGGCCTCGTTCACCCTCATCGTGCGCGACGGCGGCGGGCAGGTGGCCCACCAGCAGACCTACGACGTGCCGCCCACCGCTTCCCGGCGGCTGGTGATGTCCAATTTCGCCGGCTACGTGCCGGCCGGGGACGAGATCCTGCTGACCCCGGTGGAAGGCACCTTCGTCATCGAAACGGACAATCCGCGGCTGCGCCCCACGGTGGCCTTCCGGTACGGCGACAGCGTCTCGCTGTGCGAATTCTTCCTGCAGGACACACTGGGCTGGGAATTCGTGCTGCCCAACACGGTGGAGGACCACTTCGCCTGGACCGGCCTGTCCCTCATGAATCCATACGCCATCCCCCTCACCCTGAGGGTGGAAGCGTTTCAGGGCAGCGCCCTGGTCGGCCAGAGCGAGATCGCCGACATCCCGCCCGGCACCAAGCACGTGCGGCTCTCCGATGGCATCTGGCCCGACAAGTCGCTGGGCTACACCGATTTCGACCAGGTCCGCATCTACAGCCAGCAGCGGGCGTTTCCGCCGCCCATGGCCATCACCGGCAACGACGCCCAGGACCGCCACCTCTTTTTCAATGCCGCCAGCACCCAGCCGGCGGGCATCATCTATGCCCGGGACGACATTGTCGGCGACCTGATGCTGGTGCCGTCCGGCACCTTCCGCCAGGGTTCGCCGGCCGATGAGCCCTGCCGGTATAGCAATGAGGAACCGTTCACCCATACCCTGAGCCGGGCCATCGCCGTCATGGCCACCGAACTGACCCGCCAGATGTGGAACGACCTCCAGGCGGCGCAGCCGTCCCTGCCGCCGGACCCCTCGAGGGTTTCCTACTCGGGCCAGGATCATCCGGCGCAGCAGGTGACCTGGTACCAAGCCCTCCTCTTCGCCAACCTGCTGAGCGTGGAGCAAGGCCTGACGCCCTGCTATTACCTGGACACGAGCTTTACCATTCCCCTGACGGCCGCCAACTACCAGACAGACAACGTGTTCTGCGACTGGGACGCCGACGGCTATCGCCTGCCCACCGAAGGCGAGTGGGAGTACTTCTGCCGCGCCGGGACGACCACGCCCTTCTGGGTGGACGAACCGGCCTTTACCGCGGCCGTCTGCAATGACTGGTGCTACAGCGAGGATACATTTCCGGCGCTGTGCAGCGTGGCGGTCATCACCTGCGCTGCAACCCGGACGCAGCCGGCCATGAGCCGGCGGGCCAATCCGTGGGGACTCTATGATGTGCACGGCAACGTGTGGGAATGGTGCTGGGACTGGCACGGCGAATATCCCACCGGCCACGTCGCGGATTACCGGGGTCCCGCCACCGGCCTGACTCGGGCTTCCCGGGGTGGGAGTTATGGCGATAATCCCTCATATGTCCGCTCCGCCCTGCATATGAGCAATGACCCGAATGCGGCAGCGAACAACCAGGGTTTCCGCCTGTGCCGAACGGTGCAGTAAGGCGGTTCGCCCTCCTTTTGGCCTGGATAACGGATGGGGCCGGCTCGCCCGCGAGAAGGGGGGGCCGGCCCCGATTTTTTTGCTTCCCCCCGGCGGGTTATAGTGGGACCGGGATGACAAAACCGAATCATTTTCTCTCGCTGTGGCGCAATGGCGCAGAGAGAAGAAAGAGTCATCGGCATGAATCTCCTCTGCCAAATTCTTCACTGCGTCACTGCGTCTCCGCGAGAACCATTTTCTTTTCTCTCGCTGTGGCGCAGTGGCGCAGAGA
>JAFGRT010000186.1 GCA_016935015.1 Acidobacteriota bacterium
CAGCATATCGGTCTGCCCCGTGGCTGCCTCGATGCGGTGCTCGACTTGTTGCAGGAGAACGACATCCGTCCGGATCTACAGGACGAGCGCTTGGCCGGACGGAAGGTTTCGGCCAAATTCACCGGTTCCTTACGCAAGGACCAGAAAGCGGCAGTACGGGAGATGCTCAAACACGAGGTCGGCGTGCTCTGCGCCCCGACGGCATTCGGCAAGACAGTCACCGCCGCTGCCCTGATCTCCCGGCGCAAGGTGAGCACACTGGTGCTGGTCCATCGCACCGAACTGCTGCGCCAGTGGCAGGAACGATTGACCGAATTTCTGGAAATCTCCAAGGGCGGACTGGGCGTCCTCGGCGGTGGCAAGAAAAAAACCTCCGGCAAGATCGATATCGCCGTCATGCAGTCACTGTCCCGGCGGGAAGACTCGGGTGAACTCCTCGAACAGTACGGGCAGATCATCATCGACGAATGCCACCACCTGTCGGCCATTTCCTTCGAGGCGATCCTCAAACAGGCCAAGGCGAAATTTGTGGTGGGACTGACCGCCACGCCGATACGCCGCGACGGTCATCAGCCGATCATCTTCATGCAGTGCGGGCCTATCCGACACAGTGCCGCTAGACCGGAAACCGCTCCGGCGCAACTGGAGGTCTGGCCGAAGATGATACCCGCGCCGGAGATCCCACCGGATTCACCGATCCAGGATGTGTTCCGCATCCTTGCCAACGATGCGACCCGCAACCGCCGCATCGCCGGGGATGTACTGGCCGCCTACCGCGAAGGGCGAAAGGTGCTGGTGCTTACCGAGCGTACAGAACATCTGCCGCTGTTGCGGGAGGCGCTGGGGGATGAAATCGAACGCTGCTTCATCCTCTATGGCCGCTTGTCGAAGAAGCAGCGAACGGCTGTGTTCGCCGAGCTGGATGCGTTAGATGAGTCGGCACCAAGAGTATTGCTTGCCACTGGCCGACTGATCGGGGAAGGATTCGACCATCCGCCGCTCGATACGCTGGTGCTGGCCATGCCGATCTCCTGGAAAGGAACCCTGCAGCAATACGCCGGACGTCTGCACCGGGAACACGTCGACAAGCAGGATGTGCGCATCTACGACTATGCCGAGACCGATCAGCCCCAGCTCGCCCGCATGTGGGACAAACGTCAGCGTGGCTACTGGGCCATGGGGTATGAGATCAAAACGATGGGTGTCGATATTGTAGGAAACGGCCAAAAACTAAAATACGACAAGCTGCTATTTTAACTTTGAGGCTTCACGACCAGCAGAAACCGCCAGACCGGCATGGCCTGGATGATGCCGAAACCCACGGGGATTTCTTCGTCGGCCCGCCAAATGACGACAGTCCCCTCCGCCATCACCAGCTTGAATACGGCTTCAAAAAAGGATCGAACTTCGCTCTGCTTGGCCCTAGGGTCGGCCAGTGAGGCGTAGAGCTGAACCAGCATCGGGAATCCTTCCTGTCCGGCGATGAGGGCCGCAGCGAAACAAGATCCACTTCCCGTTGTGAAAGACAGGATGTTTTGCGGACGAAATCCGGTGTCCGACTAACCAGCAAACGCATCATCATCCCGGGGCCCGGTACCGGGAAATCGGAACGAAAAACGTTTCCTTTCTCATCTAATGTGGCCGGAAATCTGCGGGTGATAATTTTCATTTTGAATCAATAGGTTATAAAAAAGTCGAGGCTGAAGACTGTTTTGCATCATGTCGCGCACGCTCCACAAGGCAAGCAAGTGTCCAAGCCACAGGATCAATTTCAGTGAACAACTATTATTATGTGATAATGGTACGAAGAGATCATGCTCGATCGTGGCCAGTGTTCCGGCCCTCCACCGGAGAACATGCCATGGGCTCGGGCAGTCGTTCCGTCCCGACATCCGACGGTAATCATCGAGCTTTGGAGAAGCTGCCGTCAGCGGCCTTGGCGGAGGGTCCGCTCAATTCAGGCGTCCGGGTTTGATCAGAGTGCCGGTGGGACGGCCTGAGGCTCAATTTTTCCCGGGATTGGATTTTGGCCTTCTTGCGGAAAGCCCGCAGTTCGGCGATGCCTTCCCGGCTGAGGGAAAAGATGGTTCGTGAGTTGCGGGCGAGGACTTTCAGCCAGGCCCAGCGGCTCATTTGCGGGAAGTAGATGCCGCGAAAGAAAAAGCGGCAGATGAGATGAATAATCCGGTCGGAAACGGGGTGATGACGGATGGCCCGGATGGCCCGGGCGTTCTGTCGCGGGCTGTAGGAAGCCAGCCAGGCTTCCTTGATCTCTTCCCGAACTTGGGCGACCGTCATCTTGGCCGGGGTGTGGGCCATTTCGAACGGTGCGAACTCCAGCCAGTGCCGGGGCCGCACCAATCGTCCAGATTTCAGCAGGCGGTCCCACAGCGGGGTGGCTGGATAAGGCGTCAGTTGGCCGAAAACCGGCAATCCCGGTGCCCAGGTCTCGATCTGTTCCAGGGTCCGTCCGGCCACTCCCGGGGTGTCGTTGTCCATCCCGAAGATGAATGATGTGATGGCGTAGATATGTCGCCGGGCCAGCCGGTCGAGCATGGCGCCGTATTCGTCCGGCTTGTTGAAACCCTTTTTAACCGTGGCCAGGTTGGTCGCGTCGATGGATTCCATGCCGATAAAGATCCATTTCCCTCCCGATTGGGCGATGAGATCGATGAGTTCCTCGTCGCGGAGCAGATTGGCGCTGATCTGGCCGACCCAAGGCAGGCAGGCATCGGCGGCGATCATGTCGCGGAGGAGTTGCTTGGCACGCTGTGGATGAATGGCGAAATTATCATCGATGAAAAAAACGGCTATCTGTCCACCATCGTTTTTCATCCGCCTCTTGAGGCGGAGCAATTCCTCCACCACGCTCTCGTTGGTTCGGAACCGGACGGAATCGCCGAAAAAACCGGTCACCGTGCAGAACTCACAGCCATACGGGCAGCCGCGCCCCGATTCCACCGGGATCATGTAGAACCGGGCCCAGTCGGCGCCCATTCGCCGGAAAAGCAACTGCAGGGAAGGGGGAACCAGGTTGAACTGGTCCAGATCGAGGGTGTCCCAGGGGATGACGGGATAGGTTTCCAGCGATGGTTTGTGTCGTCCGCCGTTGCCGTTGGTCTTTTCGTAGATGTCCCGAAGATTCCCTTTCAGCACATCTTCAATGATCTGCGGCCAGGTCTCGTCCGCCTCGCCAAGGGCCACGGCATCGGCGTGGCGCGGCTCGCCGTTCCGGCCGAGGGCCTCGTCGGGCAGCTCGGTGACGTGAGGACCGCCCATCACCACCGGTACGCCCGTGGCCCGGATCACATCGGCCATCCGGTAGGCCTTGGCGATCATCCGGGTCATGGCCCCGATGCCGACGAGACCGATGTCGTTCTCGGTCACGAAGGCAGCCAGCTCGGTCTCGTTCATGGCCCGGGCGTTGCCGTCGATGAGGATGACCTGGTGTTCTGGTGGGGTGAGTGCCTGCAGCAGGAACATCCACAAATTGGGCATGAAATTACGGGTAACGCCGTTGTCGGGGCAATAGAGCAGAATTTTCATAATATATTTCCGTATGGTTTTTCAAAGTGACGAGGAATGTCCGACCGTGAGAGGCAGCAGGCGGGCGAACATACAGAAAAGACCGCAATAGAAACTCCCCATCTGTTCGTGCCGAGAAGTATTTCTGTAAACAGCATACCAGAATTAGCGGCATAATTCGAGAAGAATTGTTGACCCGCGTGGATGAATCGATTCCGAGATTTCTGAAAGATACAGATGAATTATGAGAATTTCGCTTCCATCGGATGAAATGACAATGGATTTCTTTTTCCCCATGGGCGCCTGTTTTCTGACGGAGAACAGGCGGACGGATGGACTTATCTGTTCCTCATCCCGGGATCCCGTCAGGACCATACCTACACCGGCGGATCACTGCGGTCCTCCAGCCGTACCTGTCGGAATATGAAAATCGAGACCGTCAAAGAGAGGTCGTTCGGCCGATATGTGAGCCGATTTCACGAACTTCGGGGAAATCTCCTTGCCCGTACCATGTCAGATGGGTTATTTTTCAGGCAAATGATTCGATGTGGTGTCCGGATTCACACCGGCGCCGGCAGCTCGCTGGGCAAGGTACGGCCACCGGAGTGGGCCCCTTTCGGCCCGCCCGACGGCATGGAATGATACAAGCAACGGGTGAACGAGAGAGCGATCGCACGCTGGCGGAAACTGATTCGGGCGACGGGCTGGTAGCCAGTGTCACCGTGGGTCCGGCCGGCGCTGACAGAGGGTGAGGGGCCCCATCCATTCAACGGATGTGGTGAACATTCGACGGCAACAATGAGTGAACAATGAAGCACCTGCGGGCGGCCTTGCAGCGGGTGAAGGTATCCGATCTGCGTGACTGGGCCGGTGAAACCATCTTGCGACGAGGCCGGCAGTATGTGAAGCAAGTGGCTGAGCTGTCACGGACGGCGCAGGGAGAACTGGCGGCCCTGGTGAGCGGTCGGCACCTCTACACGACGGTCGTGTATTTCCATGAGGACGGGGCACCCGGCGGGTTGTGCAGCTGTCCCTATGAGTGCGGCCCTTGCAAGCATGCGGTGGCGGTCATCCTGGCGGCGGCGGAGATGGTGCGGCAGGACGAGGAAATTCCGTTGCGGCAAGAGACCGATGACCTGTGGTATATGTTGCCGAAAGGGCCGGCGGCGGCCGGGGACGAGGATGACGACCTGTCGGGGCCGGGGGATCCTGGCGGATCGATGGCGGATCAGCGGAAGAGTGCCAAGACGATCGGGAAGATTCTGGCCGGTAAAAGTCGAGCCGATCTGCTGGCGTTGCTGAAAGAGCTGGCCGGACTGTATCCGGAGGTCGCGCGCCGGATCCGGGAAACGGCCGCTCTCGATGCGGGTCAAGTCGATGGGATTGTCCGTGCCCTGCAAAGAGAAATTATGGACATCACCGCCCCGCTCGCCTATTACAATCCCTGGACCCAAGAAGGTTGTCTGCCCGATTATTTTCATGTCCAGGAACAAATGGCGGCCCTCCTGGCGCGAGGACATGCGGACGCGGTGGTTGGGCTGGCTGAAGTGATCTGGCGTCGGGGCCGGGAGCAGGTCGCCCATGCCCAGGACGAGGGCGAAACAGGTATATTGACGGCAACGTGCCTGGACGTGGTTTTCCAAGCACTGCCCCAAAGTTCTCTCCCGCCGGCGCAACAGCTGCAGTGGGTTATCGAGCGGCTGCTGGAAGATAAGTTTGGCCTGTTGGAATCCGCCGTGTGGTTGCTGGAGGATGAAGCGTATACGCCGGCTCACTGGCAGGAAGTGGCGGCCTGGCTCGTGGAACGGCTGGCGGCCATGCCGGTCACCGGTGAAGAGACGTTCGAATCGGCCTGGTCACGGGCAAAGATCGTCCACCGGTTGATAGATGCCTATCGCCGAGCCGGATGGCGGGAGCGAATCATCCCCCTGCTGGAACAGGAAGTGCATCACTGCCGACTGTACAACGAACTGGTAGACGCCTTGCTGGACGCCGGCCGGCGCCCCGAGGCCCGGCACTGGTGCATCGTGGGAATCGAACGAACCCGACGGCCGTATCCCGGGATCGCCAAAGAGTTGCAGGATCGACTGAAAAAAAGTGCCGGCCGGGAGAAGAAGCGTGACCTGGTGGCGGCCTATCTGGCGGAAGATTTTTTTAATGATCCCTCTCGCCGGGCGTACAAGGCTTTGCAAAAATCGACGGAAAAAATCGGTTGCTGGCCAGCCGTAAGGGCGGGGATCCTGTGCTATCTCGAAACGGGTCAACGCCCTGATTCGACGAGCCCCCGGAAAGGAAGCGATGCCTGGCCGCTGCCGCCGACAGAAGTGGTCCCGGCCGAATGGCCGGCCAGATATTTTGGCCGGTCTTTCCCCTGGCTCGAAATGCTGATCGATCTGGCCATCCTGGAAAAGCGGTGGGATGATGTGGTCAGACTCTATGCAGCCTATCGTAAAGATCCACACTGGTTCGGGGAAACAGATAAAGCCGTGGCCGCCGCCGTCGTCGAGTCCCATCCCGATGTATCCCTCGGCATCTGGCGCGCCATGGTCGAAGACCGGATCGCCGCCGTCAAAGCCAAGGCGTATGATGAGGCGGCGATCTACTTGCGGCAGATGCGCCGGTTGTATGAGAAACTCGACCGGACGGCCGAATGGCGGGCGGTCATCGCCGATCTGCGTCTGAAGCACAAGGCCGAACGGCGGCTGATGTCGGTTCTCGACGGTCTGGAGAGATAAGGTGCAATCTGTTGGTCATTGATGGTTAGACGCGTCAGGTGTTGCCGGTGATCACCGCCCCGGGCGGCGGCCGGGCACGATGCGCTTGACCAAGCGCCCAGCTTCCAGGCGCGCGTCGGGAGTGATTCCGTTCAGGACGGCCAGCTGCTCCATCGTCACCGCCGAGGGATAGCGGCCCTGAAAGTCCGCCAGGGTCATGGCCCGGTCGAGGGTGATGACTTCGAGACGATCCGGCGAGACGTCGAGGTAGCGTGACTCCGTCAGCGGCCGGAGACTGGTGATGGACCCGGCGGCTTCGTATCGGACCTGGTTCCAGCGTTCGGGCAAAGCGTAGGTGAGCAGGCTGAAGACACGGTCCTGGTGAGTGACGAAGCCGACAATACCCTGGATAAACTGTTGCGTGCCGGATGATGGATCCCGCTGCGGCGTCGTCCGGAAATGGTAGTAATTCTCGCGATAACGGGCGCCCCGCTCGATTCCTTCCTCTGCAAAAAAGGCGCGGAGCGCTTCGTCCGGCGTAGCCGCATCGGCCAGGGTCAGCACCACCATGGCGTCTTCGGTGGCATTGATGCCCCCCACCGCCTGGCGCTGGTTGATGACCTTCCAGCCGGCGGGAAAATCCATGCGGAACCGCATGCCGGGATGATAAAAGACATTGTCGATGGTGTAGCCCTCGTCGGGATTCTCGCCGTACGTCAGGCCGTCCAGGCGCCGCAGATAGCCTTCCCGGTTGACCCGGTTTCTGCCGGCGGGCAGGGCGGCCAGCTGCTCGCGGATCCGCTGGGAGCGGTTGGCCGGGCTGGGATGGGTGGATTGCCATTCGGGCAGACGCTGTCCGCCGCCCAAGGCGGATTGTCGTTCCAGCAGGTCGAACACGTTGGGCATGGCGGAGGGATCATACCCCCCCCGGGCCATGTACCGCAGGCCCAGATCGTCGGCCTGGCGTTCGTCGTCGCGACTGAATTTGAGGAACAGTACCTGCAGACCCATCTGCGCCAGGCCGGCGTAGCGCCGGAAATCCTCGCTGAGGATGGCGCCGGCCACCAGTCCAAGCTGGGTGAGCTGAGCGCGGCTGATCTGCTCCACGCTGTGGCGGGCGGTGACGTGGCCGATTTCATGGCCGAGCACCGAGGCCAGTTCCGCCTCGGAATTGAAGCCGGCCAGGATGCCGCGGGTGACATAGATATAGCCGCCGGGCAGGGCGAATGCGTTGACCGTCGGATCATCGATGACCCGAAACTGCCAGGACAGCTCGGGGCGTTCCGTCCGTGCCGCCAAAGCGCCGCCCACCTGCTGGATGTACTGCTGCCACGTGTCGTCATTGTAGAGCCCCAGCTGCGCCTGGACCTGCTGATCGTACTGACGACCCATGGAGATTTCCTGCTGCTCGCTGATCAGCACCAGCTGCCGTTCGCCGGTGGCCGGATTGACGGCGCAACCACCGGGCGACAGCAGCAGGAACGGCACCATGAGTGCAAGGGCGATACCGGGCAAATGGATCACTTTTCTGGATATCATGGTTCCCTCCGCGTTACCCGGGTCGGACGATCTTTTGATCGTCAGGCGGGCTGAATACTGTGAGATATCCTGTTGGATGGCAAAACGGCGCCGGCGATTCCCGGATGAACCGAACAAACCCGCTGCGGCAGTCGGGCGAGCCGGGCGGCATGAGGCCGGCCGGCCCGCGGCATAAAAACCGCCACGATGAATTGATCCTTTGGCGAAGTGTGGCATCTGTGGTAAACATATAGGCATTTCGTGCCGCCCGGCGTTGCGGGGCCGGCGTCATTCCGGTTTGCGGGGAGAACATTGTATGGCCGACATGAGCAAAGACAAAACCCGCCGAAAGTTTCCCAGAGTGTTCTGGCTGGTGATCCTGTTCGAATTCTTTGAGCGGGGCTCCTACTACGGCATGATGAGCGTGCTGTCGGTGTACTTCACCGATTACCTGTTTTTCAGCAAGGAAAGTGTGGGCATCATCAAGAGCGTGATCCAGCCCATCCTGTATTTTTTGCCCATCGTCGCCGGCGCCCTGGCTGACCGTTTCGGCTACCGCAAGGCCCTGACCATCTCGTTCGTCCTGCTGGGCGGCGGCTATTTTCTGACCAGCCAGTTTACCGAATACACGACGGTTTTCCTTTCGCTGGTGGTTATGGCGCTGGGGGCGGGCACGTTCAAGCCCATCATCTCCGGGACCATCGCCCGAACCACCGATGAAAGCAATTCCACCCTGGGTTTTGGCATCTACTATTGGTCCATCAATCTGGGCGCGTTCCTGTTCCCCCTGTTTCTGGTGCCGTGGCTGAAAAGCATTAGCTGGCCCTGGGTGATCATCGCTGCGGCCATGGGCACGGGGGCCATGCTGATCCCGACGCTGCTTTTTTTCAGGGAGCCGGTGCCGGAGAAAACCGGCGATGAAAGAGCGGAAGAGGAAAAGCCGTCGGAGAACCTGCTTCAAACCCTGGCGAACGCTTTTGAAATCATCTATTCGCCCTTTGTTCTGCTCTATCGGCTCATGCGCAGCACTTCACCCATCCGCCTGGTGATCATGGTGCTGTCGGCGCTCTTCCTGGTCTTCGCCTTGAACGATTACCTGCAGCGGCCCGAGCAGATCGTGCGCATATCGGCCGTGCCCGTTACCCTTGAGGGGGTGCCCTACCTGGTGCGCATCGACCGGGACCAAGCGGCGGAGCAGGCCTACGAGTTCGAGCGTCCGCGCACGGATTTACCCTTCCTCATCCTGACGGAATTCGCCAAACAGGAGCCGGATCTGACGGAAGTGGCCACGTATCTCAAGACCATCATCGGCGGTTTTTCTGAAACGGACGAACTGGATGAAGCCTGGCTGCGAGGGATTTGCGCTGAAGTCCGGCGGCTGTTATGGGCCCAGGTGTCCGATCGGGGCACACCGTTTCTGGCCCGCCTGACCATCCGTCAGCCTGAAAAGTTTGCCGATGCCATCTCCACTGAGCTGGATTATTTCATGGAGAGCGGCGAAAAAAGGGCAGTGGCCCGGTTTCTGGCCGAGGCGGAGGAACGACTGAGCGTCGGCCTGCGACGGCCAACCGCACCGGACATGACCATTCCGCAGTTGGCAGGGACGGAACCGGAATACCACGTGATAATCCCGCTGGAACTGCTGGAACGTCTGGATCACCAAGCCGTGCTGCGGGTACTGTTGCAGGAGCCCAAGCTGGCCGGCCTCGAAGAAGATGAGCTCATCCAGGCGATGCTGCAGGTGAATCAGCGTTCGTTTTTGTGGCTCTTCGTAGCCCTGCTCTTTTTTACCAGTCTGATCATCCTCGCACTGCAGGATCGAATCAAAACTCTCGCTTTTGCCGGACACCGCCGTCTGTTGGTCCTGGCTTTCGCCGCGGTGATGATGCTGGTCGTTTGGTTGCTGCCCGATTTATCGCTTTTTTCCCGGATCCTGAGTTCGGTCATCTACCTGACCCTGCTGTCCCTGTTCATCATGGACGTCCGGGATACCGGCCGTTTCCGCGACCACTTCAAATTCCTGCTGATGATTTTCCTCTACTCGGGGTTTTGGGTGCTCTATTTCCAGATGTTCGACTCCGTGCTCTGGTACGTCAAAGCCTATGTGGACGCATCGCCCCTCAACGATTTCATCAACAGTCTCATCCATGGACTGGGCATCGACTTCATTTGGCGTTTCGATGTGGAGCACGTGACGGTTTTCAATGCCGGGACCATCATCGCCCTGCAGCTGATCATCTCCCATATCGTCAGGAAGACCAGGGCTCTGCCGACCATGACCTTTGGCATTCTGCTGGGCACCATCGGCATGGCGATTCTGGCCGTCTCCACGCATATCTGGGTGTTTCTGCTGGGCATTATCATCTTTTCCATCGGCGAGATGACGGCCCATCCCAAGTTCATCAGTTATGTGGGGCTGACAGCGCCCCAGGCCCGCAAAGCCCTGTACATGGGCTACATTTTTCTTTACGGCGTCATCGGTTCCAGCATCGGCGGGGTAGTGGGTGCCAACCTGTATGTCCATTTCGTGGACCATCTCAACCAACCCGATGTCCTATGGCTGATTTTCGCCGGAATCGGGCTGGCTACCATCATCGGACTGCTGCTGTTCAACCGGTTCGCCGCCGTGGAACGGGAAAAACCGGCTGCGGCCAACGGGGAGTAGATGGGTTATCGCCGGCCGCCGGACTGGTTTTCCCTTGTATTTTTGCGGTCCTCTATTTATAGTAAAAACAAGAGATTTCATTGAAAAACGTCCGGTTTGAGCCGTAGCGGCGGCCGGCTGTGTCGCCCGAAGCGGGTCGCGGGTGGAACCGCACACGAAGATTTTTTTACGGAGGTGGGACATGCAAACCTATGTGCTGATGACGAAACTGTCGCCGGAAGTCTCCTCGCGGATGAAAGAGCGGAAGGACCAGGGTCGACGTTTCATGGACCAGGTGAAAGACAAATGCCCGGCGGTAAAGTTTGTGGCCCATTACGCCCTGCTGGGCACGTACGATTTTCTGGACATTTATGAAGCACCGGACGCGGAAACGGCCGCCAAGGTGTCCATGATCAGCCTGGCCAACGGCGCCCTGCATGCTGAAAGCTGGACCGCCATTCCCTACAAACGCTTTCTGGAGCTCACCGAGGAGATCTAATCCCGCGCGCACCGGCAAATCCGGTCAGGACGGCCCGCTATTCACGACCGAAGTCCCCCGCCTGTCCGGCGAGTGAGACGAATTCGGGCCGCGGACATCCAAATGGGCTGGGAACCCGGCACCCGCCACAACGACCATTCCCCTGTTCCTGCAAGGAGGGAGCGTTGAAACGCGCCAATCACCGTCATTTTATCCTGTTGAGCTTCTTGATCGGGTTGATGCCCGGTGGCTACGCTTATACTCCACCGCCCCTACCGGATCTGGCCCCTGAGGACTGCCCGGCCTGGCAGCGGTCGGAGGATGTCACCATGGGCGCATGGCCGCATCTGGGGACGGATGCCATCCGCAAGCTGTTTGACACCAAGGAATTGTATAAATCGGGAATCGTTCCTATCCTGCTCATCATTCGCAACGATCATCCATCTGCCATCTCCCTGGGATACCGCGGTGCGGTGGTTCTGGACGCGCTGGGACTGCGGAATCCGGCACTGCCATATCCCAACGTGGTGGCGGCATTGCTGCAGAAGCGGGAAATTCGTTCCGTCAGCAGCGGTCCGGTGGCCGATCTGTCCAACTTGCGGACCGGCAAAACGGCCGATCTCATCCAGGATTTCCGGAACAAGTCCTTGGATCAGGAGCGGATTCCGCCCAAAACCACACTGCGTAAAGTGTTGTTTTTTCGCCTGGGCACGGACTCGGCCGCCCTGGATGGAGCGCTGCTCTATTTCGGCGAAGTGTACAACGAGGATACGGGCGAAGAATTGATTTTTTTCGAATTCGAATTGAAACTTCCGCCGCCCGAAGAGTAGGAATGGCGGTTTTCATTTCCTTTACGCCGGGTGAGGCCCGGAATACAGGTCAGTGGGGATTTCATGAAGATCACCTTGCTGAGTACGACCCTGCGGGAAAGCGAGTTCCTGGAACCCATGTCACTTTTCGCCGAACGGGCAGCGGAGCGCGGTCATGACTGCGTTCTGGTACGCTATGGCGAGATCGGTCTCCGACTGTCCTCCACGGCGGAAGTGTCTATCTGGGGTGAAGGCGCAGCGGCTCTGCAGCAGGCCGATGTAATCGTGCCACGCCTGAGTTTGCGCCGAATGACGCGCAATGAATTGTATCTCCTGGAGTATCTGGAGGAGACGGGCGTTCCGTTCATCAATTCCATTGCCGCCTGGCAGCTGGCGCGCAACAAACTGTCCGCCCTGAACCGCTGCCGCCAGGCGGGATTGCCCGTCCCGGCGACGGTGGTGGTGCGGCAACTGGATCAGCTGGCCGCCGCCGTCCGGCACCTCGGCGCGGGTCCGTGGGTGGTCAAACCGGCCATGGGCTCCCAGGGCCGTGATATCAGCCTGGTGAAAACTCTGGATGAACTGGCGCGGGAATTCGCCGGGCGCTGGGAGGAGGACCGTAATGAGATCCTGCTGCTGCAGGAGTTTCTGGCCGCGGCCGGCGGCCGTTCCTGGGACCTGCGTGTATTTGTGCTGTTGGGGGAAGTGTTGGGGGCTATGAAACGGATTTCGGTGGCCGATGATTTCCGAGCCAATTATTCCCTGGGAGCAATCATTGAACCGGCGCCGTTATCGGACGAGCTGAAGCAGCTGGCCCGGCAAGCCGCGGCGGTGCTGGATCTCGATATGGCCGGAGTGGATATGATGCTTCCGCAACGGGGGCCGGTGCTCATCGAGGTGAACGCCAATCCCGGCTGGGAGGGCATTACCGGTGCCATGGCCGAGGCAGGGCAGGATTTCCCGACAGCCTTTCTCGAAGTACTGGAAAGACATTTCGGACCGGCCTGACCGGCCGGCCGGTGTCGGAACCGACGGCTGGATGAAATGCGCCTCCGTCGGAAGAAAATCATTGACAGGCATCAGGTTTTTGTTATAATCACACCCTTTTGAAGGAAAGGATCAGCGGAGGAACGCATGTCCAAGGTATGTGATATTTGTGGAAAGAAACCCATGTACGGTCATAATGTCAGTCACGCCCACAATGTGACGAAGCGGCGTTTTGAGCCCAATCTGCAGAAAATGAAAGTGCTGATCGACGGCGACATCAGACGGATTAAAGTCTGCACCCGGTGCATCCGCACCGGTAAAGTGGTCAAGCCGCCTGTTGCATCCCGAGCCCAATAAGGGCTATGTCGTCTGCAGGATCCGGTTATCCACCACGCGGGCGATCTCTTCCACGTCCTTCAGCGATTTTAAAATTCGCACCACCTTTTCCAGCTGCTTGAAATCGCGAACATCCATGGTCACCTGAAAGATGCCGTGGTGCCGCTCGTCGGCCCGGGCGTCAAACCGTCGGATGTTCACGTTCGTCTCCGTGATCTTCTTGGACACATCGGCGATCATTCCCTTGCGATCGGCGCAACGGAGCTGCAGGGTAATCGTGAAAAATTCATCCTTGGCCGGTTTTCCCCAGCTGACATCGACCAGCATTTCGGGATTCGTGAACGATTTCTCCAGGGTCGCACAGTTGCGGGCATGGATGATGAGGCCGTGACCGGGCGTGAAATGGCCAATGATCTCTTCGCCGCGAATCGGTTGGCAGCAGCGGGCCCGTTCGACAATCACGCTGTCGATTTCGCTGACCTGGAATGACGGACCACCGCGGTGAAATACATTTTTGACCTTGTCGGTGATGATTTCCACAACGTCCTTCTCGTCATCCTCGACCAGTTCGCCGTGAAACAGGGTTTCCAGGAACTGGCGCGGGATGATACGTCCCATGCCAATGGTGGAGTATAGCGCCTCGATGTCCGCCAGTTCGTGAGTGGACAGCTGCTCCGGCAACTGGGGGTGACCCGTGATGGCCTTGAGAGTCAGGTGGTGCCGCTGTCCTTCCTTTTCGAGCATCTGCCGGCCCAGCTCCTTGTATTCCTGCGTTTCCTGGCGCTTAAGCCATTGCCGGATCTGGCTGCGCGCCTTGGCCGTTCGCACGAAGCCCAGCCATTCCCGCGAGGGGTGCTTGTCTTTGGCGGTAATGATTTCCACGATTTCTCCGTTGCCGAGGGGGTAGTTCAAGGGAACCGGTTCATTGTTGACCCGCGCTTGGCTGCAGTGGCGGCCCACTTCCGAGTGAATGGCAAAGGCGAAGTCCACCGGTGTAGCGCCGTTGGGAAGAGTGATGACATCGCCGCGGGGGGTAAAGATATATACCTCCTGGGGATAAAGATCCACCTTCAGGTTGGAGATGAACTCGTGCGGATCCTCCACCTCTTTTTGCCATTCCAGCAGGTGGCGCAACCAGGTGAAGCGCTGATCGGAGTCGTCCTGGGAGAAACGGGCCTCCTTGTATTTCCAGTGAGCGGCGATTCCTTCCTCCGCCCGGCGGTGCATCTCCCGGGTGCGGATCTGGATTTCGAAAGGGATGCCCTTTTCGCTGATCAGGGTGGTGTGCACCGACTGGTAGCCGTTGGGACGGGGCATGCTGATGTAATCCTTGAAACGGCCGGGGATCAATTTCCAGGTGTTGTGGACGATGCCGAGGAGGGTATAACAGTCGGGCAGGGACTCGGCGATGCAACGGACCGCGACGAAATCGTAAATCTTCTCGAAAGGGGCTTTCAGCCGTTTCATTTTCGAGTGGATGCTGTATACGCGTTTGATCCGACTTTGGATCTCAATTGCGATGAGGTGCTTGGCGGACAGATCATACAGCCGGTTTTCCACCTCGCGGATGAACCGCTCGCCGGCGGCGCGCCGTTTCTCGATCATGGCGATGGTTTCGCGGTATTTTTCCGGTTCGAGGTAGAGGAAAGCGAGGTCTTCCAGCTGCCCTTTGATCTTGCCCATGCCCAGCCGGTTGGCGATGGGGGCATAGATATCCATGGTCTCGCGGGCGATGCGCACCCTCTTTTCCGGCTCCAGGTACTGCAGCGTTCGCATGTTGTGCAGCCGGTCGGCCAGTTTCACCAGGATGACCTTGATGTCGTTGCTCATGGCCAGAAGCAGCTTGCGGAAGTTTTCCGCCTGCTTGTGCTCGGTGGAAGTAAAGGGGATTTGGCTGATCTTGGTGACACCGTCCACCAGCGTGGCGACCTCTGGACCGAACATTTTTTCCACGGCGGGAAGATCCGTCAGGGTGTCCTCGACGATATCGTGAAGCAGGCCGACGGTGACGGCAACCATATCCAATCCCATGTCGGCCAGGATGTTGGCCACTTCCAGCGGATGATCCATGTAGGGTTCGCCGGATTTGCGGAACTGGTTGGCGTGCTCCTTGGCCGAGAAAACGTAGGCCTTCTTGAGAAGCGCCAGGTCGGCGTTGGGATAATTCTGGCGGACTTTTTCTTCAATATCCTCAAAGCGTATCATTTACAAACCTCTGCCTGAGTAGGAATGATACGTGAACCCGGCCAAAGTTTCAATATGCCTTTTGCGCTTGTCCCGCCCGTAATACAGGTTATAATGGCGTACTCTCACTCTGAGTGAACCTATGCGCATACTTTTCCTCAGTGCTTATCTACCCGGCCGGGGTTTGCACGGCGGCAGCAGCCGGATATTCGAACTGCTTCATTACCTGCACAACCGGCACAATATCACCCTGCTCACCTTTTTGAACCGACACGATGACGAATCGCGGGTCCAGGATCTGAAAAAGATGTGCCAGCGGGTGGACATCGTGCCCCTCCCCGGGAAGCGGCCGTTTTATCTATTTCCTTTTGAGCCGTTTATCGATTACCATTCCGAGGAGTTCAGTCGTCGGCTGGAGAAGATACTCAAGAAGGAAAAGGTGGATCTGGTACAGTACGAGTACGTCCAGATGGGGCTTTTCCATGAGCAGATCCCACACGTGCCGTCGGTCCTGACGGAACATGAAATCAACTTTTTGGCGTTACAGCGTCAAGGGGGCTTCATCACCCGTCCGCTCCGCCGGATCAAGAACTACTACAACTCTCTGCAGATGATGAAACGGGAACTGGAGATTCTGCGGCAGATGGATCGGGTGATCTGTATGAACCGGACGGAAGCCCAGGCTCTAACCGGTTATCTCGAAGCGGATCGCCTAACCGTGCTGCCCCACGGCGTGGATACCGAGTATTTCGCTCCGCGAACCGATGTTGAGGAGGAGCCCTTCACCATCGGTTTTTTTGGGGCCTACCACCATTATCCCAACGTCGACGCCGTGCTCCATTTTGTCAACGATATCCTGCCGCTGGTCAAGGAGAGGATTCCCGCCGCCCATTTCCAGGTCATCGGCATCAACCCCCCGCCGGAACTGGAGACACTGGGTGAGCGCCCCGACGTCACCGTTACCGGCTTCGTGCCGGATATCCGAACCGCGCTGGCCCGCTGCAGCGTAATCGCTGTGCCGGTTCGCCTTGGCCTGGGCATGCGGGTCAAGATGCTGGAGGCCATGTCCATGGGCAAACCGGTGGTGGCCACCGATCTGGCCTGCGAGGGGCTCGATTTTCTTGATGGTCAGCACCTCATCATGAGCAACAAGCCGGATACCTTCGCGGAAAGTGTTTGTTACCTGCTACAGGACCGCAAGTGCCGCGAATCATTGGGCCGTGAGGCCCGGCAGCTGGTGGAGGAGCGCTACAATTATCAGAGTATCGGCTCCCAGCTGGAGAATATTTACGAGGACCTGATTTGAAACGGGTCTTTCCAGCATGTGAGGGGCGCCGGCCGCCGCCGTGCCCGCCGGATCGGCCACCGCAAAAGGTTTTTGTTGATTCCAACGGTCATATCTCTTATACTCGGCGCTCACATTCAGAAAACCGGGGTTGGATCATGTTGAGCGGCAAGGA
Organism: Acidobacteriota bacterium; assembly: GCA_016935015.1. Taxonomy (GTDB): domain Bacteria; phylum Acidobacteriota; class JAAYUB01; order JAAYUB01; family JAAYUB01; genus JAFGRT01. Next base: position 16,656 of record JAFGRT010000186.1, read on the forward strand.
AAGGAAGTATCTGCGGGGTAAGGCCCATGCCTTGAAACCTTCCATTTTTGTCGGCAAGGAGGGCCTGTCGCCCGCGCTGGAGGCCCAGATTGAGCAGACCGCCGCCCAGTCCGAGCTGCTGAAGATCCGGGTAAACAGCAACGCACCGCTGACGGCGGCCGAGGTGGAACGGGAATTGGCCGCGTCGCTTGCCGGTGAGATCATCGGTCGCATCGGCCGGGTGCTCATCTACTTTCTCCCGGGCAGGGAAAACTCCCGGTTTTTACCGATTAAAGAAGAAAATTCGTAGTTGTTTATGGATAAATCAAAACCTTTTTATCGGAAGAAGCGATTCTTCACCATCGTTCTTTTTTTGGTGGTAGTACTGGCCATCGCCTTGAATTTCCGGACCGTCGCCGATTTTGTCAAGACAACCGGCGTCGCTGCTTTGGATTATGCCCGGGAGGCCAATCCGCTCCTTTCCGGACTGATCTTGGGTGGCGTGGCCATTGTCGATTCCTCCTTTTTCTCCCTGCCCGAAGGCAATGACATTCTCCTGGTGGCCTTCGCCTATCTGAAACCATACTGGACTACCTGGTTCGTGTTCATCAGCGCCGTGGGCTCCCTTATCGGATCGCTCATGCTTTTCAGCATGGGGCGTAAGGGTGGAGACCTCCTCATCCGGAAGAGATTCTCGGCGGCCGTAGTCATGAAAACCAGGGTCTGGTTCGAGAGATACGATATCTGGGCCATTCTCATACCCTGTGTTCTGCCTCCCCCCATGCCTTTCAAGCTGTTCGTCGTCATGGCCGGAGTTCTCAAATTCAGCTATTCACGGTTTGCCCTGGCGGTGTTCATCGGCCGTATGATCCGCTACGGGACCTGGGGCATCCTGACAGTGATTTTCCGGGATCAGATCCAGGTCTTTATGCGTGAACACCTGCTGGCATTGGGCTTTGCCGTTATCCTGGCGCTGCTGCTGACGGGATTGAGCTTCTGGCTGTATCGCCGTTTCACCCGCAGCCGGCCACAGAACGGAAATCCCGTTAGCCATCCTGTTCCCGGTGACAGCCCATCCATACAAGCCATTCATGAAGAGTAATTTGCCGCCTGCTTTCGGGTGTCCTTACGGACGCTGCGGCCACACATGGCCATTTTGTCGTCCTTTTCGTCGGAACCGGTCGGCGATCCTTCGGCCAGGGCGCGCCGAAGCGCCTACTTGTGGCGACGGGGCGGAATGCCGTATTTCTCCATCTTGTAGCGCAGATTCCGCTCGTTGATGCCCAGCAACTCGGCGGCCCGGATCTGGACCGAATCGGCCTGCTCCAGCGCCTCTTTGATCCGCAGCCGCTCCAGATACTCCAGTGCCTCGGGCAAGGGGAGTTCCCGCAGGCGGGAAATTTCCGACGCCTGTCCGCCGGGATACAATTCGGGAAAGTCTTCCGGTTGCAGTAGGTTGGAGCGACTGAGAACCACCGCTCGCTCAATGAGATTCTCCAGTTCCCGGATATTGCCGGGATAGGCGTGGCGCATCAGCAGATGCAGGGCGTCGCGGCGGATGCCTTCAATGGGGCGACGATTCTCGCGGGCGTAACGTTCGATGAACCTGTCCACGAGAAGGGGGATGTCTTCCTTGCGATCCCGCAGGGGCGGGATATGTAGGCGGATGACATTGAGACGATAGTACAGATCGGTCCGGAAGGTGCCGTTGGTGAGCATCTCCTCCAAATGGCGGTTGGTGGCGGCGATGAGACGGAAATCCACCGGGATGATCACATTACTGCCGATCCGCTGGATGCTTTTTTCCTGTAGTACGCGCAGCAGCTTAACCTGCAGCGCCGGGGAGATTTCGCCGATTTCATCCACGAAAAGAGTGCCACTTTGGGCCTCCTCGAAGCGGCCGATCCGTTGACGGTCCGCGCCGGTGAAGGATCCTTTCTCGTGACCGAACAGTTCGCTCTCCAGTAGATTTTCGTTTAACGCCGTGCAGTTGACGGCGATGAATGGTCCTTCGTGGCGCGGCGAAGCATCATGGATGGCCCGGGCCAGCATTTCCTTGCCCGTCCCGCTTTCGCCTGTAATGAGCACCGAGGCGTTGGACTGGGCGGACCGCATGGCCAGGTTGAGCAGTTCCGCCATGACCCGGCTCTTGTGGATGATGGGCATGGCTTCCTTTGGTTGGGCCAGGGTTTGTCGCAACTGGATATTTTCTTCCAGGATGGTTTTCTGCCGCAAGATGTTGCGGATCTTGATCTCCAGCTCATCCAGGTCGAGGGGCTTCGCCAGATAATCGGCGGCGCCCTTGCTCATAAATTCGACGGCCCGCCGGATGGAACCATAGGCAGTGAAAAGGATGAATTGGACCAGAGGGTTGTTTTTCTGGATATCATCCAGAATTTCTTCGCCGGTGCCATCTCCCAGCTTGTAATCGGAGAGCACGAGATCGATGGTCTCCGTATTCAATACAGCCCGTGCCTGGACCACGCCGTTGGCCTGAAAGGTGGTATAGCCAAGGTCCTGCAGGAATTCTTCGAGGAGGCGCCGCTGGTTCGCCTCGTCATCGACGATCAGTATCTGGTGATTCCGGTTCATGGTCCTTCCTCTTGGGGATGATTACGGTAATATGCGCCCCGCCGGAGTCGGTGTTGCCCACCTCCAGTGTCCAACCGTGACGCTGCAGGATGTCCTCGGACAGGCTGAGGCCAAGTCCCGTGCCCTTTTCCTTGGTGGTGAAGAAGGGTTCGGTGGCATGACGTAGGGCATGATGGGAAAAACCGGGTCCGGAATCGCGCAGGTTCAACCGATAGTGATCCGCCGTAACGCTCAATTCGATATGAATGGTGCCGCCGTTGCCCAAAGCGTCGAAACTATTGCGGATGATGTTGATCAGCACTTGGCGCAGGCGTTCTTCATCCGCCTGTACAGTGGGCCAGGCCGAATCCGCCGCGGGCGTCACCTGCAGGGAGATCTGTTTTTCATCCGCCTCGGCGGCAAAAAGATCACACACACTGTCGACGAGGGATTTCAGTGACAGGAGGGCTGAGTCGGGCGCTACGGGACGCGCATAACTCAGGAAATCCTCCACCAGCCGGTCCAGACGCCGAATTTCCTCTTCCACGATGCGGATGGAATTCAGCGTGCGGGGGTCCGTCGCCGTACGAAGATGGCGCTGCATGTTCTGTACTGAGAGGGCCAATGCGTTCAACGGATTGCGTATCTCATGGGCCACACCGGAAATGAGCCGTCCCAGGGCGGCCAGACGTTCCTCGCGCCGTAACTTCTGTTCGGTCTGCCGCTGGGTGGTTACATCAAGAAACAGAAAGAGCCAGTCGCGGGAAGATTCGGCCGGGGAGGCCGGCAAGAGCTGTTTGCGACACAACAGTATCTTGTCCCGCCAGGGTAAATAGCCGCTGTCTTCCTCCGCCGTTGAGGGATGGATGCCGGCGGCGGCCAGTTCCCGTCGCAAATCGGCGTCCATGGCCTCATCCTCCCGTAACCGGAACCAGTTGCGGGCGCGCTGGTTCATTCCGGCCACGAAACCGTCGGTCCGAAGCAGCAACATGGCTTCCTGCATGTTTTCGGTGATATGCCCGGCCATTTGCAGGGAACGAATATACCGGGAATGAAGGAAACGGTAATTCTGGACGCTGTAGGCGAGACCCAGCAACAGTCCACCGCCCATGAAAAAAGCGAGGCCCAGGATCAGGTCGCGCTGCGCCAGATCGGCCAGGTTCCGGTGATAGAAGTCCAGGGTAAGTCCCAGGCGCAACAGCGCATTGTACTCGGGCTCGATCAGGATACGGCGAGCCACTTCCAAGATCTCCTGACCCTGATGCATGACGAAGCGGGTGCGGGCTGCCCGGCCGGCGAAAGCCTCCCGCAAAAAAGGATCGGCCTCGATGGCCAGGATCGTTTCCACCGGGGGACTGACGCTGATGGGGCCATCCTCATCCTGAACCAGGAGAAAGGCTACCGACGGATGATCGGCCAGGGCCTGCAGGGCCTGGCCGAGACCCATCTCCCGCCGGAACTGATCCAGCAGCTCTCCCCGGACGGTGACGACAATCAGTCCGCCGTGGGGGCGGGACACGGCGGCCACGAACCGGGAGTCGCTCCCATAGCGGGTTTCCGAACTCCCGACCACCATCTCCGCCAGCTGTCCATCGAGCAGGGGGGTGAATATCACCGGCCAGGCCGGGGGAATCATCGCCGGCGCGGAGGCGGGAACGGAACGCTCCAGCGCACCGCCGGCGTCGAACAAATGGATCCGATAGAGTTCATTGCTGGCGGCGAACTCCTCCAGAAACTCCGCTTCCAGTTCCTGGGCCGCCTCACGTCCCGCCAGGAACCGGGCGTTGCCCAGCAGACGGCGGGCGAGTTCCTGCTGGACGGCGGTGAACGCCTGCTCGTTGGCCACAATGGTGGTGCTGCAGGCATCCAGGAGAGTGTCGGCGTTTTCGGCCAGCAGACGCTGCAGTTCGCGCTCCGTATCGCGGTAGTCCAAATAGACGAGCCAACCGATGATGATGGCCAGAAGCAGCAGTGGCCAGATCAGGTAGAAGGGCTGGAAGCGCCGCGCGGTCGAACGGTGCCGGGCGAAGCGGGAAAATGTCTTCATTGTATTGGTGTCGTCGCGGACCGGTTCCAGGTCACGGTGGGCGGACAGGAAAAACCGGGCGCGCTTTCTTCCGTCGGCGGCGGCAGCAGGCGCCGACCGTCCAACCGGACGATCTCGCCGGCGCGAGCGAGAAGGTACCAGCGATATAGACAGTTGCCCGCGTCCGTCCAGCTGTAGTAAATGGTCATGATTTGTTGATCCTCGGCCATGATCTGCGCGGGGGGTGACGGTACGGAATCGGGGTGCAGCTCCCTGACCCGGGCGCGGTAGGCCGGAGGAATGTCCTCGATCCGGCACACCATCTGGAGGGAAGATGTCTCGTCCAGGGCCAGCAGCTCGCGCATGCGGGGCAGCTGCTCTTCCACCCGGCGGCGCAACCGTTTGCGGCCGTAACGGTGCTGGAAGGTGTCCTCGATGCCGTCACCGTCCCGGTCGATGAATGGGTGGTGTCCCCGGCCGCGACGGTGCTGTTTGCCCTGGCCCTCCTGACCCGTACCGGCCAACACGGCAAAAGCCATCAACAGAACCATGAAAATCGTCGCGGGGTGTCTTCTGTTCATCATCATACCGCCGTCCTCTGCTGTTCGTTCAGTCGCGGGCACGCCGGACGATGCCCACGTTGATATTATAGCAAGTTCGATACCACGAGGCCAAGGACTCTGTCGCCCGCCGGCGACCTGTGATTTTGGAGGTAATGTTTGCTTTAAAAAATTTATAATCATGTATTTGGAGGCTCTTCGCTCCGGATCGGGATCGGCCGCCGGACGGATGATTCGAAGAAAATGTCGATATATCGACATAGTTGTCGGTATCCGGGCCGACGGGGGGGCGTTTGACGAAAACCTTTGTCTTCCCTGGCACTTTATGTTAAACAGGTGTTCTGTCCAACAGGCGTTTCGGATCCTCCGCCCGCTGAAACATGAGAGGTCTATCAACATCCAACAACCAGAGTGGATTCATGTGGTAACAAATCTATGTCGATAAAAGCAAAAAACAAAAAGCGACAGCGCTGGATTCTTAAAATCTGCTTCTACTGTCTCTTTTTCGGGCTGTTTTGCGGTGCCATATTCCATTCACCCCTCCTGAAATTTCTCATCCTGCAACAGGTCTCCGGTAAGCTGAACGAACGGTTCGATGTTCAGCTGACGGCCAGAAACTGGGATCTTTCCCTGTGGGCGGGAAAAGTCTCGGTGGTGGACATGATCATCGCGCGGACTGGACTTTTCTATTGCCAGATTCCCCGTCTTGAGGTGGACTTGTCCCTGGCGGAACTGCTGGCCGGCAAAATACTCATCGAGGATGTCCGCGTACATCAGCCGTCGTTCACCCTGCTGTCCACCGAATGGCCGATGGCGGAGGAGCAGCCGAAAGCCGACGGCCAAAGCCGGATCGCTGTTGATCTGCAAAACTTCCATCTCTACAGCGGCCGGTTTCGGGTCCGCGATATGGAGATCCCGCTGGAGGGCCAGGTGGAGGCGTTTCAGGTCCGCTTGCTCACCGAGCTGGCCGGAGCGTATCGTGAACTGGAATTGAATATGGGGCCGGCCACGGTCAGCCTGCATGACGAGACGGTCCGGTTCAGCCGGGCGGGCCTGGTATGCGCCATCGAGCCGCACAAAATCAATTTGACTTCCCTGTGGCTGGAATCCGAGTCACTGCGGGCGGGAGTGAGAGGTCTCGTGCTGCCGCGGAATAATATTCGTTATCAGTTCGTGGCCATCGGCGAGGGCGCCCTCGACCTGCTGGCGGCCACCGGACGGACGCTACCGGTCGATCTCCGGGGGAATGTCGGTTTTAATTTGGCTGTGGCCGGCGACGGCCCCGGCTGGCCGGAGATCAACGGCCGGGTGCATGGCGGGCCCCTCTGGGTGAACGATAGTCGGATCCATGCCTTGGAGGCAGCGGTTCATGAAGAAGACGGTGAAATCTCGATCCGTGATCTGCAGTGCCGCATTGGTGACCAGGGCCGCCTCACCGGCCAGGTGAGCATCTCTCCGCTGCAGGAGAAACGAGTTGATCTTGACCTCCGATTGAGCCGGGTTCCCCTGTCTGAATTCTTCAACAACCGGCTGGTCCATCACCCGCTGCGAGGCACAGTGTCCGGTGAAGTCACCGGTCGCATCCCCTTCACGGGTCCGCCGCACATCGAGTTCAACGGTGGCGTGCGGTCTTTCCGGGTGGGGCTGCCCAACAAGACCGATACGTTCGACGGCAATCTTCTCGAAGGGCGCTTTCTCTATTCGAACAACCAGATCAACTTCGGCATCCAGACCGTGCAGGGCGAAGGAGTGGATGTCGGTGGCTCCGGCTATGTCCGTGGGGGCGATATCTTTATGGATGATCTGCGCGTGACGGCGCCTCGGGGGGAGTTTTTGGTGCCTCTCATCGGCAAGCTGGTCAAAATTCCACCGGATGTCCACCAACGTCTGGAGCAGATATCGCTGACAGGACCGGTTCAGGCCGTGGGCCGGTTCGCCCTTACCGGCAGTATTCCGGTTATCGACGCCACGGTTTCCCTCGAGCAGATCCGCGTGGCCCAGGCAGATTGGCGCCAGCTGGATGCCCGGTTACACCTGGATCCCCAAACACTTCGGCTGGAGGATATCAACCTGCGGAATGAGAGCGCTTCGGCCACAGGGCTGCTGGGTTTCCGAATCACACCCGCCCTGGAACTTGACCGGGTGCAATTGGAAGTGGACGCCTTCCCGGTTCGTTCGGTGGAACGAATTCTGACCTTCATCCTGAACGGCCAAGCGACGACCCGTGTTCCCGCCGGTATTGACGCGCAGCTTAGAGCCACCGGGGACATTCACCGGGATCAGGCCGCCTGGCAGGGCGATTTTTGGGCGCAGCTGACGGATCTGCGGATTGACGATCAGCCGTTCGGCCATCTCACCCTCGCCGGTGTGCTGCAGGACAGCGAAGTCCGCTTACGCGAATTTCAGCTGCAGAACGAACATGTCCTGCTGGATGGCGCCGGTCGCTGGGATTTCGGCGCCGACGTTCTGAATGTCGACGGTGCCATCCGACGGGTAATCGTCCAGGAGATGCCGCGCGCCTCGGATATCGGACTGGTCGGTGAACTGGGCGGCACGTATCGATTGCGTGGCAGCGCGGTGGATCCGGAGGTGTTTTTCGACCTACGCTCGCCCCAGTTCCGGTTTTTTGAGGAACCCTTCGGCGACCTTCGGCTGATCGGCAGACTGGATAGCGGAAAAGTGGATTTCTCCCTGCGCACGGATTACCGCGAGAACCTGTACAATACCATCGGGACCGTACACTTTGGCGAAAACCCGGTGCTGGAAACAACGACCTTTCTGGATAATGTTCGCGTCCAGCCTTTTCTGAAATTGTTTAAAGATCCCCTACTGGACGAATTTCGGGGGCAGGTCACGGGTCAGATTTTCGCGACGTATCACTTCCGGACCCTGGAGGATTTGCAGGTCAACGCCCAGCTTTCCGAAATACGGGGCGAATACCGCCATCTGCAAATTCGGAATGATGAGACTTTCAACGCCTCCGTCGAAAAAGGGCGATTGACTCTGGATTCAGCCCGGATCAACGTGAACGGCAATGTATTCAATCTGGACGGGCAGATGAACCTGTTTCCGCCGGGTGATTTGCAGTTCGTTGCCCGCGGCCAGGCCCAGGTAGATGTCCTGCAGCCGTTTTTGCCCAATATCTATCCGGCAGGGATCGTCAGCGTGGAAGCCATTGTCCGGGGAGACCCGGCCAATCCTTCCCTTAACGGCAAGGTGGAATTGAACCAGGTTTCCTTCAAACTGAAGGCGCTGGAGCTCCCCCTGACCAACATCAGTGGAACACTTCGGCTGTCCAACGATCTGGTGCGAGCCGATGAAATTACCCTCGTCACGCCATACGGGGAAGCCGCCTTGAGCGGCGAGATGCAGATGGATCATTTCAGTCCGGCCCGCTGGAACGCCACACTGCGGATGGACAAGGTCGCTGTTCCTTTTCCCGAGGGATTTTACGGCGACGCCAGTGCCAATCTTCGTTTTTCGGGTACCACGGCCGGCTCTGTTCTGACCGGCGATCTGTGGGTGGAGCGCTGGTCGCTGCAGAATAATCTTGATTTGCCCGAGTTTGTCGCTTTGCTGGCCGAACTCGATGTCGGGGCTGCGGAAACGGATTCATCGGAATTTTTGCGAAAGACCACTCTACGCGTGAACCTTCGTGGGGACCGCTCGCTGCGGCTGGAGACGGACCAAATCAACCTGACGGGCAGCCTGGACCTTCAGTTACGCGGCAATCTGGCCAATCCGGTGGTGCGGGGCAACCTGCTGGTCAACTCCGGTGAAGTCAAATACAAGATGAACCGGTTTGCAGTGGAGCGCGGCAATGTCCTGTTCAATAATCCGTCCCGTATTGATCCCGAACTGTCCTTTGTGTTTAGTTCGGACATCAAGGATTATTCGGTGCAGCTCAATCTCGAGGGTACCATTTCACAGCTCAAAACCCGGCTGACGTCCGTGCCCAGTCTCCCGCCGGTGGATATCGTTCGCCTGATTACCATGGGCTACTTGCCCACGAACTCCCAGCAGTTGAGCGGGGAAGGATCCTATGGTGAGGGGACCGCCCTGCTGAGCCAGGTCCTTTCGGCGACGGTGGGGCAGCGTCTGAAGCGGGTAATCGGCATCGATACCGTGTCCATCGATACATACCGGACTTCCTCGCAAACCAATCCCACGGCCCGGGTGACGGTAGGTGAGCAGATTTCGCCCAATCTGTATGTGACCTACTCGCGCAGCATTTCGGGCGAGGAGCAGGATTTGGTGTTCATCGAGTATCGGCTGTCCCGGCGGATCACCGTCATCGCCTCGCAGGATGAGAAAGGCTATCTGGGGCTGGATTTCCGTTTCCGGCGCCGGTTTCGCTGACGGATAGAAGGCGCTGGCGCCGGAGAAGGATTCCCGGGGAACGGATTCGCATGGATGACTGATTGGATGGAACAACAGGTGCACCAACGGAGCGTACGATTCAAGCAATGGTTGCGCTGGCTGGCCCTCGGCGTCGGGCTGCTAGGCCTGTTTCCGACGCAAGGCCGGGCAGGCACATTTGTCGTGCCTCACCTGGTCTTTGAATTTGTGCCGTTTACACCGCGATATGTGGATCAGACGGATCTGCGCCGCGTCGCCGGGATCGGTGAAGGGGAGCTGATCGACGATTATCAATTGCAAAACGCTTTGAAGAATCTGTACAAGCTGGGTATTTTCAGCCAGATCGAAGTGAGCCGTGAAGAGCTCGGCACGGAGGAGAGATTACTTTTCCGCTTTCATTGTCGCGGTGAACTGATTGAAATTCATTGGCTCGGCGTCCATTCCCTTAGCCAGCGGGAGCTCGGAGAGCTACTGAACATGCCGGTGACCACCATCGTCATGCCGGGAATGCTGGAATCGGCCCAGAGCCGAATCGTCAACGCCTACCGGGCGAGTGGATATCTGGATGTGGCAGTGAACTTTCGTACCGAGGTCAAGGCCAATGGGCTGGCGATGTTCATCGAAGTTGACGAGGGGCGACGTTTTCGTTTTCGTGATATCGAAGTGATGGTGTCCCGGGGTGATCCCCTGCCGGAGGCCCTGGCCAGGGCTCGGCAGCTGCGCAACCGGTTCTATTCGGAAAACGAGCTGGCCGATACGCGGGAGGCGATTCGTCAGGTCTATTTTGACGCTGGGTATCCCGCCGTGGAGATCGAATCGTTCATCACGCCACACGAGAGCCTGCCGCGATTCATGTCGGTGATTTTCAACGTGGATACCGGAACGCACGTATCCGTGCAGGTAACGGGCGTGTTCATCACACCGCAGACCATCGAAGAGATTCTGGCGATTTACCGGTTGACGGATGTCTCGGAATTCGCCGAAGAACTGAGCCGGGATGACTTGCGACGATATTACCGCGAGCAGGGTTATGCGACGGTTCAGGTGCAGTCAAGACGCCAGCAGATACCGGAGGAGAACAGGGTCGAGCTGACCTTCGATGTCACGCCGGGACCCAAGTTTGAGGACTTCCGCCTGATCCTGGAAGGCAATGAGACGTATGATCGCATTGATCTGCTGGAGGGAATCGGCCAGAACATCAGCCGCACAAGCCTGATGACGACGACTCCGGCGGTGATGGCCGGCAAGATCGCTACCTACTATCGGGAAAACGGCTTTCTCACCGTCACTGTCACAGGTCGGGAGGAAACAGGCGACGGCGGTTATGTCATGATCATCACCGTCGATGAAGGGCCGTGCTATCGGCTGGAGCAGGTCGACTGGGTTGAGGATCAGCGGGTTCGGTTCGGTGACATGCCAGCCGTGGTGCCGGCCCTTTACGGCGAGGTCTACACCCGGCCGGTGGCCGACCAGCTCAATGCCGCCCTGCTGGAGTCTTTGTCTACGCAAGGATATGTTGTGGACAATTTGCAGATCGAGGAGATCCTGCGCGAGGATCACGTCCTGGTCACGGCGACGGCCAGCTATTCAGGCCCCAAGGATCTGCAAAACATGGTGGTGATCGGTTCGCCAGCCACCCGGGAAAGGGTGCTTGCCAAGTTGATCACTCTCAAAGCCGGTGGGCCGTTGGAAATGAACCGGGTCTTCCAAACGGAAGAGCGGCTTTATGGTTCCGGGCTATTCGACAAGGTCGGCGTGACGATCTATCCGGTAGGCGGCCGGAAGGATGAAACCAACCTCGTATTGCAGCTGCGGGAAGCGCCTCGCTATACGTTCGGCTATGGTTTTGGCTACAACGAATACGAAGGCCTGCGCGGTTTCGTCGACTGGTCCGACACCAACTTTATGGGTATGGGGCAAAACCTGAACTTGCTTCTACGGGCCAGTAGCCGCCTGGTCCGGTTTCAGGCCTCCCTGCTGGACCGGTTCTATTTTCCCGGCGACCTGCCCATCAGCCTGACTCTGTTTCTCGAGCGCAACGAAAGAATATCGTTCACATCCCGCAAGGCGACGATTTTCGCTCAGACCACACGGGAGCTAAACGAGAGGCTGCGTCTCATTTTTCGCCTGGGTTATGAAAAAATCCAGAACTTCGACATTCAGGAGAGCATTGATCCCGGGGAGCTGACCCGGGATGAGGCCCCCATTGACCTGACCGCGGCCGGCGTGGTTCTGCAGTACGACCGGCGCGATGACATCGTCGATCCCTCCCGGGGCAGCCTGTCTACGGTCGACCTGATGTTCGCGCCCAAGATATTCGGCGCCGATACCGGTTTTTTTAAGACTTTCTTCCAGCATCAGCACTATTTTCAACTGCAGCGTTTCCTGGTGCTGGCGACATCCTTCCGTTTCGGCAATATATTTACCATTGCCGGGTCACAGGAAGTTCCTATCAGTGAGCGTTTTTTTGCCGGCGGCGCCACCACGCTGCGCGGCTACCGGGTGGACCGCGCCGGGCCGCTGGATCCGGTCACCGGAAGCCCGCTGGGCGGAAAGACCCTGCTCATCGGTAATGTGGAGTTTCGTTTTCCCCTGTTCTGGATCCTGGGGGGATCCGCCTTTTATGATACGGGTAATGTTTTCAGGGACTTTTCCGGCATCACGTGGGACGGAATCTCCCATACCATTGGTCTGGGACTGCGGTTGAATACGGGTTTCGGGCCCGTCCGCTTCGACTTTGGATATTCATTGAAGGATATCCCCAACGAGCGGGACAACCAGCTCTTTTTCACCATCGGCCATGCCTTCTGATACGGCAATGAGGAGAGATCTGCGGATGAATTCGGCGAATTGCATCAAAGAAATGACCGGCCGGCGCTACGGGTGTTCCGGCGTCTTGCCGCGACGGCTGAATCCGCTGTGGGCCGGCTGTCGGGCAGTGCTGCTCGGACTTTTGCTGGTCGTTTGCCCGGGTTTCCCGGTCGGTTTCGCAGCACTGATCAACAAGGTGGTGGCGGATGTGGGCGGGAATCCCATCACCCTGCGGGAAGTACGAATCGTGGCCAGTTTGCAGAAGGGTCGACTGGTGGATCGGGCGGAGACGGAAATCCTGCAGGAATCCGCCCGGTTGCTACTGGAACAGGAGATCATCTGGCTGGAAATCGCCGATGGCAACCCTCCGGATAATGTCGATGAAGCGGCGCAGGAGATTCGCAACATCTTCGCCCTGGCCGCCGGCGGAACCGATGCCCTGGAGCAACTGCGCACCGCGCTGGGGGTCACCGATGCCGAATGGTCCAGCCTGCTGCATCGACAGGCCCGCGTCATGCTCTATACTGCGGTGCAGTTTAGCCCCATGGTGTATGTAGCCCCCGAGGAAATCCAGCGCTACTATCAGACAGAGTTCCTGCCGGCGCTGGATCCCGATGCGTCTGTGCCGCCGCTGGACCGGTTCCGGGACCGGATCGAGGAGATCATCCGCCAGCACAAGATTAACCGGGAATTGGCCGATTGGCTGGAGAGACGAAAGCTTGAACTCAACGTTCGCCTGTTTCTGGATGCGGATTGAACGGGCAACTGCCTGGCGCAGGGGGGGGCACACCCCCTGATGCACGGGCCGGGATCTCGCACTCACCGAAGAGAAGCATGATCCCCTATGGTTCGTCCGAAGCCCGCCGTCGACGTTCCTCGGCCACTCGCTGACGCCCGGCATCGTTTCCGGTTTCCGTGAAGAGCTTTTCCGCCAGATCCAGTTTCTGAGTTTCCAGATAGGTTTCGGCCACGGCATCCAGGTCGGCCGCGGCATCCAGCCGCCGGTACAGGCGGACGGCGTTGGAGAGGTCGTTCCTCTGCAGGTAGGCCTCAGCCAGGTGGTGAAGCCACTCATGGTTTTCAGCGGACAAGAAGGCTTTCTCCGCTGACTTGAGATCGCCCTCGTTAAAAAAATGACAACCCACCCGCACATACGTTTCCTTGGGCACCGGATCGGTCAGGCGGTGGGCAGCCCGCTCCCATTCCCCGTAGTTTCCCATTTCCAGAAATTTTTCAGCAACCTCGCGCATGCCGGCACTGTTTCCACCCTCCTCGAACAGTTCCAGCGCGCGGCGGTATCTGTTCTGGCGAAGATATTCCCGACCGATATCCACCAGCCCCTGCGGTTGTTTCAGTCGCCGAAATTTCTTGCGGGCCTCTTCCAGCCTTCCGTTTTCCAGATCTTCCTTGGCCTGGCGAAATTCCTTGGCTTTTTTCCCGAACGGCAAAATAACGAATAACATGTCAAACTCCCTTGTACGACTGATTCAGCGGCCAACGATGGGCATCTTCACGGGCATTGCCGTGCAGGGTGCCAACCCTCGGCGGTATCCGCCGCCGGCTCCCCCTCCCGAACCCTTTCTTTCTGTTTCTCGGCGCGTGTCGTTATAGATTCGGGGTGATTCCTGCGATGAAGAGTCACCTTTGGCCGACGGTTCGACAGCGCCCGCCGTGCCCTGTGAATCCGAACCTCACGCTCGAACATCCCGGCGAAAGTCGGGCGTGATTCTACTTACCCTGCAGGATCACCAGCATGTCCTCTTCCAGCGATTTTTCAGGATTTTCCACGATTCGGCCGATCTCCCGGCCGCTCTGCAGAAAGATAAACGTGGGCACCCGTTCGATGTTGAACGGGGCACTCAGGCCGTCGGAATCGTCCTTCTGGCGGTTTACAGCGATAAAGATGGTCCGTTCAGGGGTAAAAGAGACGGCTTCGAGAATTTTCATGAACGCCGGCACATGGTGGAGGCTGTCGGAACACCAGGATCCGAATACCACAAAGATCTCCAGGTCATCGGGGAAAGACAGCCGCCCGATGTATTTGGCATCGGGCTCGTAATCGCGATAGGCGGCCGCATATTCGGGTAGCATCTCGCGGATTTCGGCGGCTGTCATTTCTCCTTCCAACACAGGCACATCCGTCGCTGTTGCCATGCCGATACACAGCAGGAACAAGATGCTGCCCACAAAATTCTTTCTCATGCTGAATCTCCCGGCCAAAATTTATCAATCCCGCACATAGGCCGCGCGCCCGATTTGCAGGATACGCTCATCCAGGCGGATGGGAAAGGACTCCGTGCGTCCATCCAGGTTTTGGTACACGATCAGATTGCCGAAAACAAAATATTGCTCCAACTGCTGCCCGGTGATGGTTGTCGTTTCCGGAGCGGCCACATGGGTCTGGCGCAGAAAGGTGTTGTTGTGAAAAAATGCGAGATGACTCACCACATGTCCGGCGGGTCCGGCCGTCGTGCCGCTCCCGAACGCGGTGTTCCGGGTCCAGCGGCCCACGAGGGCCTGCTCGAGTTTGCGATTCCGCCCCGGTTTGCGGACATCGAGACCGGCTGCCATGGCCAGAAGACGGTTTCCGTGCCGGCGATGGTTGTCCTGGTCCATCGCGAACACCACCTGGCCGGTCACTACCAGCTCGCCGAAGCGGCGGATGTGGAGACCCATGATCCGGAAAAGAGGACCGTCGTCGAAGAATTCACTCTCCGTCAGGGTGATCATCCGGCCCGGCCGGCCGCCTTCCGTGTCGTAGGCATCGAGGTAGACGATCTTTTTGCGAAGACCATATTCTGTTTCCAGATTCACCGTGATGCGCACGCCGGCGCTCTCGGCCTGGGAGACCGCCGGTTCGACCGGACGATAGGTGTCTTCCTCGAGGATTTCCGTTTGCATGAATTCGCGGAATATCTCCTCAGCCTGGTCGGAAAAGGAACGTTCACCTGAAAAACGGAGACCGCCGTGGAAGGCGATCAGCCGGGCAATCTTGCCGTCGCCGGAAAAGACCTCACAAATCTCCTTGCCGGCCTGATATTGCAATCCCGAGAAGGTGTATTGCAAGCCGGCTTTTGTGTGCCTGCTCCGGATGGAATAACCGGGGGGCAGCGGCATGCGGCAGGTGCCGTCGACGGAGACGGCCGGAGCCGCGGCAGTCAGGATCCCGTCAGGTTCGCTGTTGGTGGCCGGGTGAGGGAGCGGTGTTTGAGCCGTGGGGGCGGCGGTGACCCGGCGCAAGGTGTAGGATGTGCCGGAATGATGATGCAAAATGAGTGTGTTGGGATCCGGCCATTCCAACCGGTAGTTGGCGAAATTCCGTTCGCCTGCCTCCGGTTGAAACTGGATGATGTCCTGCCGGATGACATAGCGGCATCTTCGCCCACCGAAGAGGGCATCCTGGTCATTCAGAATCACGATGGTGATACCGGCCCCTTCCCAGGTGCCCGGCAAACGCTGTCGGCTCTGCTCCGGGGTAAGCGGGAGAAGATAGCCCCATGTCAGCAGGGACAACATCAGCCAGGCGACAGGCTGAGGTCGAATTCGTTTCACCCGGGATGCGGCCACGGAATGCATGATTCATGTTCTCCAAACCACGCCGGCCGGAGCCCAACGCGGCGGTGTTGGTGCCCGCTCTGTCGCGGGGTGGATCGGATGATCCCGGTGAGCCGGGACGACCGGTCTCCACCGCGATGGGTGACAGCGAAAGGACCGATGCCCGTCAGTTCACCTGGAAGGTAGTATCGCCTCGTTCGAAGAAACCGACGATCTGTTGCGCCGCCGCGATGCCGGCGTTGATGTTGGCCTCGGCGGTCTGGGC
Source organism: Acidobacteriota bacterium (assembly GCA_016935015.1). GTDB lineage: Bacteria > Acidobacteriota > JAAYUB01 > JAAYUB01 > JAAYUB01 > JAFGRT01. The sequence continues at coordinate 32,782 of JAFGRT010000186.1, forward strand.
GCCCATTTTTTTCGCCGTAAAAAAGCAGCGCAACGGATATTTGGCCATGAGCTCATCCTTGCACTCGGGGGCGATGTCGGAGGCGTACAGCCAATCCGACCGGCTCTCCATGATCCGGAGCAGGGAAGGCTCATCGATGACTTCGGCCCGGGCGGTGTTGATCAGGGCCGCGCCCTTTTTCATCTGGGACATCAAATCGTAGTCGATGGAACGAATGGTCTCGGCCACCGCCGGGATGTGCAGGGAAACATAGTCGCATATCCGGTACAGATCTTCTCGGGTTTTCACCGGAATGACGCCGTCTTTCATCATGATGCTGTCGTCGATGTACGGATCATAGGCATGGCAGATGATGCCGAATCCCTTGGCAATGGTGGCCACACAGCGGCCTACGTTGCCGTAGGCGTGGATGCCGAGCTTCTTGCCGCGCAATTCGGTGCCGGCTTTACCGGTATAGTGCCGCCGGGCCAGGTTCAGCATCAGTCCGAAGGCCAGTTCCGCGACGGCATTGGAGTTCTGGCCCGGTGTGTTCATGACGACAATCCCTTTGGCCGTGGCGGCTTCCAGGTTGACGTTGTCGTAGCCCGCACCGGCCCGGACCACGATTTTCAGGTCACCCGCGGCCGAAAGAACAGCGGGGGTGACCTTATCGCTGCGTATGATCAGGGCGTCGACATCGGCCACGGCCTGGTGCAGTTCAGCGGCGTCGGAATACGATTCCAGCAGGCGCAACTCATAGCCGGCCGCGTCGAGAACCTTTCGGATTTGCTCCACCGCTTCGGGAGCAAACGGTTTGACGGTGGCGACCAGTACTTTCTTCGACATGATTCCTTCTCCTTGTCATTTTATTGAATAAATGAATCGTTTGATCGATGTTTGACCGCGAAAGTACATCTAAATATAACGCAAACGAAAGAATGAATCAAGATCTGTCCTCAGCGGGAATGGGCTTCCCCACGGGATGGCCCTTTTTTACGAGACGGCCGTCACACAGCCGGTCCGTTGAAGGGCACCACCTTTATCCGGCTTGTGAGACTGCGCCAGTGCAGGATCCGAATTCCATTGAATTCTGGCGGGGAACCCGGTACACTTTTTCTGTAGACAGCGGACGGGAACCCCCAATTTTCATATCGAGGAATCCTCATGACGATGGTAAACGAACCGTTTCTGATCGGCCGCGGAGAGCGGGATGTCATGTTGTTGCCGCGCATGGCCAACCGTCACGGACTCATCGCCGGCGCCACCGGCACCGGCAAGACCGTATCCCTCCGGGTCCTGACCGAGCATTTCAGCCACAGCGGCGTCCCCGTATTTATGGCGGATGTGAAGGGCGACCTTTCGGGGATCGTGCGGCCGGGCGGTGATCACAAGAAGATCAATGAGCGGATCGGAATGCTGGGGCTGGAGAATTTCACTTTTGAAGGGTACCCGGTCATGTTTTGGGATGTGTATGGCCAGCAGGGTCATCCGGTTCGGACCACCATTTCCGAAATGGGTCCGCTGTTGCTGGCCCGGCTGCTGGACCTGAACGAAACCCAGTCGGGAATTCTGAGCCTGATTTTCAAGATCGCCGACGACAACGGCTTGCTGTTGCTCGATTTGAAGGACCTTCGTTCCATGACCCAATTCGTGGGGGAAAACGCCCGGGAATTCCGGATGGAATACGGTAACATATCTCCGGCCAGCGTCGGCAGCATCCAGCGGCGCTTGCTGACACTGGAAGAGGCGGGAGGCGATCTGTTCTTCGGCGAGCCGGCCCTCAGCATCCAGGATTTCATGCAGACCGACGCCCAGGGGCGCGGCCTCATCAGCATTCTCACCGCCGACAAGCTGATGCTGTCTCCAAAGATTTACACCACGTTCCTGCTGTGGTTGCTTTCCGAGCTGTTCGAGGAACTGCCCGAAGTGGGCGATCCGCCCAAACCCAAGCTGGTGTTCTTTTTTGACGAAGCCCACCTTCTATTTGAGGAGGCGCCGCGGGCGCTGCTGGAAAAGATCGAGCAGGTGGTGCGGCTGATCCGGTCCAAGGGCGTGGGTGTCTATTTTGTCACCCAGAATCCGCTGGATCTGCCGGACGATGTGCTGGGCCAGCTGGGCAACCGGATTCAGCACGCCTTGCGAGCCTTCACACCCCGCGACCAGAAGGCGGTCAAGGCCGCCGCCCAGACGTTTCGCCAAAACCCGGCGCTGAACACGGAACAGGTCATCACGCAACTGGGAGTCGGGGAGGCTCTGGTGTCGTTTCTCGATGAGAAGGGTGCCCCCACCGTAGTGGAGCGTTGTTGGGTCTGTCCGCCACACAGCCGGCTGCAGCCCATCGATGAAGCGGAGCGAGAGCAGGTCATTCGCCGGTCGATCGTTTATGGCTTCTATGAAAAGCTAGTGGATCGGGAATCGGCCTACGAGAAGCTGACCCAGCGGGCGGAGAAACTGGCCGTCCAGCAGGAAGCCGCGGCCCGCCGGGCGACGGCGACCAAGCCGCAGGCGTCCCGACGGCGCAGCGACACGGTGTTGGAGTCTTTCGCCAAGAGTACGGTCCGCTCGGTGGGCAGCCAGATCGGCCGCCAGATCGTTCGCGGGATTCTGGGATCCATTTTTGGCGGCAAGGGCAGCTGACAGCGGGCAACACTTCCACAGCACGTCACTTGCGACGCAATTGCCTGACGGTCGACCGGCGAACTCAGACATGATTGCGCAGCTGCAGCTCCAGGGGATGGGGTTGCAGATACGTCTGCTGCCGCAAATAGTCGATATCGTATTTCCGGACATAATGGTTGACCAGGACGATGGGGGCGATCAGCGGCAGGTAGCCAAACCGGAAGTTGTCAATCACCTCAATCAATTCCTGCTTCTCCCCGGGAGTCAAGTGTTTCTTGAAGAAGCCGACGATGTGGTACAGCACGTTGGTGTTCTTCTTGGTGGTGGCCAGCAGGGCGAAGGCGGCCATCAGGTGCCCGATATATTCCCGGTATAATTCCGCGGCGGGTACCTGGCGCGCCCTGGCCACCAGCTGGCCCATCAGCTTGTAATGCTTGGGACTGTGTGACATCAGCAGCAGCTTGTTGCGGGTGTGAAAGTCCACCAGTCTGCCGATGGTGGGGCCATCGGCCAGAAATCGCTGCCAGCTGTGATAGACAAAGACCTTTTCGATAAAATTTTCTCGCAGATTCAGATCATGGAGGCGGCCTTCGTCGATGACGGGAATCAGGGGGAACCGGCGCATGAATGCACCAGCGAAAATACCCGTTCCCCGGCCGATGGGCATGCCGTCCTCCGCCCGGTAGACCTTGATGCCGCTCATGCCCGAACTGGGCGACTTGCTTTTAAAAATGAAACCGCTGAGATCATTTTTTGACAGCTCCTGCAGACGGCCGTCGGCCCAACGGAGCATGCCATCCGTATGGTCGATCTTGGTTTTGCCGGTCATCAGTCGCGGTGCCTGCGGATCACCCACCAGCCGGAGGGTTTCCCGGGGAATCGGCAAGCCGTATTCCACTTCGGGGCAGACGGGCACCCACTCAAAAAACTGGCCGAGGGTACCGGTGATATAGCGGTCCCATTTGTGCTGGCCGTCGAAACGGACTTTCTCGCCCAGCAAGCAGCTACTGATGCCGATTCTGATTTTTTCCATAACCGAACTCCAAATTGACCAGGCTGAGAATATGTCGTGATTCATGCGGATAGGCTTGCAGCCAGATCTCCCTCAGCCCGGGCAGGGATCTGCGTTCCATGGCGCCACGCAACAGGGATAGAAAGCGTTGGGCTGGGAACGAGCCGTAAACGCTCCCCAGGATGGGCGTGCCGAGGCTACGGATCTGGCGGGCGGCACAGAAGCACATCACGTTTTCCAGTGCCAGCGTGATCCATTCCTCGCTGAAGGACGGATCATAGCTCAGATGATGGACCACCGCCAGGAGCAGCAACGGCGAGCCGGCCTTGACGATGACGGCCCCCGGCATCTCCGGTTCGGCGTTGTAGGCCCGGTGGATCACCCGGACCGGGTGAGCCGATTCCTGCATCTGGCGGTGAGGGGTGCTGAGAACGAGATAGGTGTCTTCTTCAATCACCATGGCATCCAACGCCCGGACACGCGACAGGTGGTCCTGCACGAACAGCTGGACGGTGTTGGAATTTGCCTGAAAGGACAACCCGCCGTCCACGAGACTGAATTCCGGAGGGGGCGGACCTTTTCTGGTGATATCTTGCATGAAGGCGTTCCTCAGTCCATGGCCAGGCCGCGGGCTTCCGTCAAATTATTCCAAAACGGCTTGAAAAGGAAACTCTCTTCATCCAGCGCACACAACCGTTCCAACATGGACTTTGTCACCGTGAAGGCCAGCACATAGGGCGGCAGGTACTGGCGCATGGCGATATCGGTGGCCCCGATCACCGCCTGGGGAAGGTCTAGGTCGGGGAAGGCCGCCACCAGCATCAGACAGCCGGAGCCGAACGGCGCCAGGACCGGCGGCGGATCGGTCGGCGCGGCATGATACTGGGCCCCGATCATGAAGAGACTCAGCTGATCCGGATTGACAAAAAAAGTAACGGTTTTGAGATGCGCATATTGCTCCGGGAGCAGAGGGCCGACGAGCAGATGCGGATGCTCCTGCTGATAGGGCGATTGGTCGTCCAGCCACCGGTCCATGAGAGACCCATCCGCCTTGAGGCCTTCCTCCTTTACCAGGAAGTCGATGAAAGCATCCCGGGGCCGTCCGGACCGGCCGCACAGCCAGTATCCGGCGCCCCCGCAGCCGAAGTGTTCGGCGGTAAGGTGCAGGTAGCCGCCTTTCTGCCAGAACGTGAAATAGGCAAACGTGCAGGCTGAGTCCTTGGCCGGAGATTTTCGGGGGGTGAAGGGTTCGGCCGAGGGAGCATCGTAAAAACCGACCACCGGTTCGGATAGCAAGGCCCGTTGCCTGAGCAGGGAAAGATCGGGCTGTCGGCTCATTGCATCGCTCTCCCTTTGTCTGGTCAAATGGGTGACTCGGATCCGGCATGATGATCTTCCTGTATTCTAGTCCATTTCCGGCAAAGAATCAAAAATTCCGTTCGGGAAAATGAAAGGTCTCCGGCTGGGGCTCGGCGGGACGCACGTCGCCGGCGGGGGAAGCCGGCGGGATGGCGAGGGACCAAGACGCTGGGTCGAGTGGTGGGAAAACGTGTTTCCGGAAGAGAGCAACTCAGTGGCGGGGATACATGTCCTGATTGTCGTGATTCATCAAGTCTTCCAAGGTGATGATCATGCCGTCGCGCGAATAGGAAGAGGTCTCCACGATGTAAGTGTCCATGCGGATGGCGTCCTCGGGGCAAGCCTCGACGCAATACCCGCACACCACGCAAAGTCCCAAATTGATGTCAAACACCTTGGGGCGCTTCTCGATGCGCGGATCGGGGTCCTCCTCGGCCACGATATAAATGCAGTGCGCCGGGCAGATGGTCTCACACATCATGCACGCCACGCAGCGGGTGGTGCCGTTAGCTCGCTTCATCAGCCGGTGCCGGGCCCGCAGGCGGATGGCCGGCGGCCGGGGATCCTCGGGATATTGAAACGTAACCATGCCCTTGTGTTTCTTCGCCATACCGAATACGTGCAGGATGTGAATCCCCAGATTGGTGAAGAAATGGACACTGGTAATCCAGATGCCGCGGATGACCTCCGGAACATATATCCTGTGCCAAAAATTCAGTTCATTGGTGACTTTTTTGTGCATCGCTTTCTATCTCTTCATCTTGAAAGTTCGTCTTTGCTGACGGCTGAAGGGCGGCCCGCTCCGGCGATCGTCCGTCAATCGAGCAGGACCAGGACCAGTCCGGTCGCGACGACGTTGGCCATGGCCAGCGGCAGCATAAACTTCCAGCCGAGTTTCATGAGCTGGTCGTATCGAAAACGCGGCAGCGTCCAGCGAATGGTCAGCTGCAGCCAGCAGAAGAAGACCACCTTGACGCCGAAGGCCAGGATGCCCAGCAGGCTTGCCAGCAACGGGCTCATGGCCAGGCTCCCACCCCACGGGAACACAAAACCGGTGTCCTGCAGATAGGGAATGTTCCAGCCGCCGAAGAAGAGCACCGACATCAGCATGGCGACCAGGGCCACTTCGATGAAGTCCGTCAGGAAAAAAAGACCGAAACGCATGCTGCTGTATTCGGTGAAATAGCCGATAATCTCCGACTCTCCCTCGGGCAAATCGAAGGGCACCCGCTTGGTTTCGGCCATGCCGGCGGTCAGGAAAATGATAAAGCCCACGGGTTGCAGAAAAACTCCCCAGGCCGGCAGAAAACCGAACAGCAGTTCGCCCTGGGCATAGACGATCTCCCGCAGGCTGAGGGTGCTGTAGATCATGATGATCCCGATGAGGGAGATTCCCATGGCGATTTCATAGGAAAGCATCTGGGAAGCCCCGCGCAGCGCGCCCAGCAGCGAATACTTGCTGCGGGAGGCCCAGCCGGCGAGGAATACTCCGTAAATACTGAAAGACATCATGGCGATCAGGTACAGGATGCCGGCGTTCAGATCGATGATCTGGAGATAGATGGTCTGGCCGTCCAGTATCAGCTTGCCGAAGGGGATACAGGCCGCCACCGACAGGGCGAAAAAGGCCGACATGAGGGGGGCGACGGTGTGCAGGAATCGCTGGGCTCCAGGCGGGACGAATTCCTCTTTCAGAAACATTTTCAATGAATCGGCGATGATATGAAACAGGCCGATGGCCCGCAGGCCGAAGATGTCCGCCCGGTTGGCACCGATCCGGTCCTGCATCAAGGCGCTCTGCTTGCGCTCCAGCCAGGTCAATATGGCTGCCAGACTCAGGACCGCCATCAGCACGAAGACGATTTTCAGGGCGATGATCAGGTATTCATTCATGGGGCACCTAGTTCTCCAAATGCTCCGATTTCATGGAATTCCAGTTTCTGAAAAAACGGATTGCCCGTGCGCAGCTGCTCGAAAACCTCTGCGGCCGACGGGAAGGCCTGCTCCAGACCGAGATGTTGGGCCAGCCGGCTGTAAATCTCCCACTCCGGGGCGGCATCACCCAGCGCCAGAAAAGCGGGGGAAAATTTCTGTACCCGTCCGTCACAGTTGGTGAAAGTCCCTTCCTTTTCAGCAAATGTCGCCAGGGGAACGGCCAGATAGGCGGCCTCGGCGGCGGGTGTCACGTTGGTGCCCAGGTACACCAGCCGGCATTCCAGCTGATCGAGCTGGCCGAGGATGTCCGCCGACAACTCGTGGCGGTTGACCAGGAGGACCTTGATGTTTTTCTGGGCCACGAAGTCCAGGAGGTCGGCCATGGGCAGCAGATCCGACGTCTGCCAGCCGAAAATGCGCAACACGCCATTGGTATTGGGATGCTTGTCTTCCCGGATCAGGAAGTCATCCTGATCGCCGGTGAAGACTCCCTCATCCGGGAGTTTGCAGAGACAGCCCAGGGACTGATCGAATAGCCGGCGGGCGGCAAAGGCCTCTTCGTTGGAGCTGTGGGCCGAAAGCAGCAGCAGCGTCTGGCGGGGAGGTGTCTGGCGCAGGAGTTCGGCCAGCCGTCGCAGACCCTCGTCCAGATACAGCTGTTCCCGTCCCGTGGGCGAGAGGACCGAGCAGTGGCGCAGGCGGCCCTGGTCGATGAAGCGGTAGTTGTAGCGGCCGTCATCGCACAGCCACCACTTGTTCACTTCGGGATTGTAGCGCGGTTTCAGGCGCATGACCCGCGCGCCGTTCCGCTTGTGCGGCCGGTGCGGATTGTGATGGATGACGATGTTGCAGCCCCGCGCACAGGAGGGGCAGATGGAATCGGCCGATTCCAGATACCACACCCGGCACTTGAACCGGAAATCACGGCAAGTCAGCGCGCCAACGGGGCAGATGTCCATGATGTTGGCCGAGTAGCGGTTCTCAAGCTCACGGCCGGGATAGGTGTTGATTTCACAGTGGTCACCGCGGTTGAAGATGACCATTTCGTTGGTCTTGCTGATTTCGCGCGTGAAACGGACGCAGCGCGAGCAGGTGATACACCGTTCCTGGTCCAGCATGACCCACTTGCCGATGGGGGTCGCTTTCTTGTGCTTGATGACCTTGTTGCCGGTGAAGCGGCTGTCGTACTGACCGACGGTCATGTAGTAGATCTGCAGCCAGCATTCACCGGCCTGATCACAGACGGGGCAGTCCAACGGGTGGTTGATGAGCAGAAACTCCAGCACCTGGCGTACGGCCTTGCGGACTCGGTCGTTGGTGGAATGAACGACCATGCCGTCACGGCAGAAGGTGTTGCAGGAGATTTGCAGTTTGGGAATCCCCTCGATCTCCACCAGGCACATGCGGCAGTTGCCGGCAATGGACAGGCCGGGGTGATAGCAGTAGTGGGGGATGTGTATGCCATTGTCGAGGGCCGTCTGGAGCACCGTCTTGTCCGTTGTGGTTTCGATCTGCTGCCCGTTCAGGGTAATGGTGACTTTTTCCATACTCAACTGACCATTGTTTCGATTTTGCTTTTTTTATGGGCAATGAAGTATTCAAATTCGTCGCGGAATTTGGTCACGTAACTCATGACCGGCATCGCGACGGCATCACCCAAAGGACAGATGGTGTTGCCGAGAATCCCTTCGGAGACATCGTACAGCAGATCAATGTCTTCCATGACACCTTCTCCCCGCAGGATGCGCTGGATGATCTTGAGCAGCCAGCCGGTACCTTCACGGCAAGGGGAACATTGGCCGCAGGATTCTTCCTTGTAAAAGTTGATGATCCGCTCGGTGGCCTTGACCATGCAGGTTCGTTCGTGCATCACGATGATGGCGGCGGAACCCAGCATGGAACCAGCGGCCTGGACACTGTCGAAATCCAGATTGATGTCGATCTCGTCCGCCTTGAGGACCGGCACGGATGAACCACCCGGAACGACCGCCTTTAGGGGCAGATCGTCCAGGATGCCGCCGGCGTCCTCGTACAGCAGCTTCTTGAGAGGGTAGCCCAGGGGATGCTCGTAGCAGCCCGGGCGCTTGACATGGCCGCTGACGGCGAACAGGCGGGTGCCACCGTTCTTGGGCGGGCCCAGACCGGCGTACCAGTCGCCGCCGCGCTCCACGATAGCCGGGACATTGGCGATGGTTTCCACGTTGTTGATTATGGTGGGGCAATTATACAGGCCGATCACCGCCGGGAAGGGCGGTTTGAGGCGCGGATAGCCTTTTTTGCCTTCCAGCGACTCCAGCATGGCCGTCTCCTCACCGCAGATATAGGCGCCGGCGCCGATGTACAGGATGAGATCCAGGTCGAATCCGGAGCCGAGGATATTCTTGCCCAGGTACTTGGCGGCGTAAGCGTCCTGGATGGCCTGCTCGAGGAGGCGGGCCTGGGAAAGGTACTCGCCGCGGATGTAGATGAACGCCTGGCTGGAACGGATGGTGTAGCAAGTGATGATAATGCCCTCGATGAGCAGGTGCGGATCCCGTTCCATAATGAAACGGTCCTTGAACGTGCCCGGTTCGCTTTCATCGGCGTTGACGCAAAGATACACCGGTTTGTCTGTATCCTTCGGCAAAAAACTCCACTTCATTCCGGCGGGGAAGCCGGCACCGCCGCGGCCCCGCAGGTTGGATCTCTTGACTTCATCGAGGATCTGGGCAGGAGACATCTCCTTCAAGGCCTTGCGCAGGGCGATGTAGCCGCCGTTCTCCTCATAGACCTTGAGGGTATGGGAATCTTTCAGATCGAATCGCCGGGATAATATCTTTTCGGTCATAGGCGTTCCTTCAGTCCAGATTGTCCAGGATGCGGTCGATTTTCTCCGGTGTCAGATCGCCGTAAGAAATACCGTTGATCTGCATCACCGGCGCTTGTTCACACATTCCCAGGCATTCCACCAGGGAAATAGTGAACCTGCCGTCAGGTGTCGTCTCGCCGGCTGAGATATTCAATTTCTTTTCCAGATAGGCCAGGATGCTTTCATAGTTTCGCAACCAGCAAGACACATTGCTGCAGAGGTAGATGTGGTACTTGCCTACGCTGCGGTTGTTGAACATGAAGTAGAATGTGGTTACTTCGCGGATCCGCTCCTGGGGAACCGCCAGGTAGCGGGCCACCGCCGGTTCGATTTCCAGGGGGATATAGCCGAATTCCTCCTGCACGGCGTGAATCGCCGGCAGGACGCTGGAAAAAGCGAAGGGAAATTTCCGCTTGATCTCATCCAGGCGTGATTTCAGGTTGACTGTCAATTCCATGGTAAACCTACCTATCCAGTTCTCCGCCGATCATGTTGACACTGCCGAACGTGGCAATGATATCGGCGACCATACCATCCTGGAGAACATCTGCCAGAGCGTTCATGATGGGAAAACAGGGTGGATGGCAGCGCACGCGGTAGGGCTTGCCTCTGCCGTCACTGACCACGTAAAAGCCGAGCTCTCCATTGGGGGCCTCAATGGCGGCATAGGCTTCGCCCATGGGCGGGCGGACGCCCCAATTGTCCATGACCAGCATGAAATGATTCATCAGGCCCTCGATATTGCTGTAGCATTGGGCCTTGGGCGGTAGCGTGGAGGCCTTGGACGCCGCGGACACGGCCGCGATTTGGTGTTTCTCCTGGCCGCGAAGGTTGGGACAGAGCGCTGCCTCCTTGTCGATGAGACCGGCGGTCTTCATGCTTTTGGCCGTGTCCACCAGGTCGGCTGATTCCATGTATTCGGGCGGGATGTCGGCACTGAGCGATCCTTCCCCGATCTGGTCGAAACACTGTTCGCAGATGCGCAGGCTTTGCCGCATCTCCTCCATTCGCACCATGTACCGATCGTAGTTATCGCCGTATTCGCCGTAGGGAATGTCGAACTGAACCCGGTCGTACATCATGTAGGGTTCGGCCTCGCGCAGGTCGTGGGCCACACCGGTGCTGCGCAGCCAGGGACCGGTGATGCCCCAGTCCTGGGCGTCTTCAGCAGAGATGATGCCAATGCCGCGCGTCCGGTCATAAAAAATGCGATTGTTGGTCAACAGCTTGTCCACTTCTTTAATCAGGCGATGGGCGGTCTTGAATTTTTCCCGTGATTTGGGGATGAAATCCGCCGTCAGATCGGCGCGGACACCCCCCACCCGGCCGAAGGAATTGGTGATGCGGGCCCCGGTCACATCCTCGATGAGTTCGTAAAGTTCATCACGAATCTGCATCAGATAAAGGAAGGCCGTGAAGGCGCCCAATTCCATCGCCGAGGCGCCGACACAGGTCAGATGATCCACCAGGCGGGAGATCTCGCTCATGATGGTCCGAATGTAGAGGCCCCGTTCGGGCACCTGCAGGCCCATCAGTTTTTCCACGGCCATGCAGTATCCGAAGTTGTTGATCAGGGGGGAAACGTAGTTCAGGCGATCGGTGTAAGGCATGACACCGTTCCAGCTAACCTGCTCCGAATCCTTTTCGAAGGCGCGATGCAGGTAACCGATCTCGATCTCCGCCTTCTTGACGGTTTCCCCCTCCAGCTCGGTGATGATCCGAATGATGCCGTGCATGGCGGGATGGGAGGGGCCGATATTCAGATACATTTCTTGGGTTTTACGCTTCGGACGAGATGTGCGGACCGGATGGTTTTCTTTGGTCATGGTTCGTCTCTCCGTCGCCACGCTAGTTGATCGGGCCGATCCGCGGCTGGCGTTTGTTGAAGGGATAGTCCTTGCGGAGTGGATGGCCCTCGAATCCATCGTACATGAGGATCCGTTTCAGATTGGGGTGCCCGCGGAAACGGACGCCGAACATGTCCCATACCTCGCGTTCGTACCAGTCGGCGCCCTTCCAGTACACGGTCAGGGTGTCGACCTCCGGATCGGTTTCGGAGACGGGCAACTTGATGCGCAACCGGGCCTTGCGCCGCATGGAATAAAAATGGTACACCACCTCGAAACGGGGCTCACGACCCAGGTAGTCCACCCCGGCGATATCCATGAGTATGTTGAAATCCAGTTCGGGGTGGGTCTTGATGAACTTGGCGACTTTCAGAAGGCCTTCCGGTTTGATGATCACCGTTTCGTCGCCGCCATTCTCGTGATGATCGAGGATGAATTCGGTGAATTTTTCCCGGATGATTTCCGTTGCTTTGCCCATAGGCCGTCAATACTCCTGTTTCTGTTTCTGGATCTTCTCCTGCAGCATCATCAAACCCTGAAGAAAGGTGTGCGGATTGGGCGGACAGCCGGGAATGTAGATGTCCACCGGGATGATGGTGTCGATGCCCTGCACCGTGGCGTAATTGTCATAGAAACCGCCGGTGCAGGTACAGACGCCGAAGGCCACCACCCACTTGGGCTCGGTCATCTGTTCGTAAATGCGGTGCAGGACCGGGGCGATCTTATGGGAGATGGTGCCGACCACCATCAGAACGTCGGCCTGCCGGGGCGAGAAACGGGGAAGTGCTGCACCGAAACGATCCAGATCATAGTGGGCGCAAGAAATGGACATGTATTCCATGCCGCAGCAGGCAGTCACGAAAGGGTAGAGGAAAAGTGAATACTTTCGGGCCCAGCCGATGGCGGAATCCAGCCGCGTGGTGACGAAGCTCTCCTGGCCGAAAATGCCAGTAACGGTTTTTCTCAGTCCCATTCCAGCGCTCCTTTTTTCCAGGCGTACACGAGTCCGGACACGACCACCGCCAGAAAAACGAACATCTCGATGAATCCGAACAATCCCAGCGACTTGAAGATGGTCGCCCAGGGGAACAAAAAGGCGATTTCGATGTCGAAGAGCAGGAACAGCAAGGCGATGAGGTAAAACTTGACGGAGAAATTGCCGCTGTACGGTGTTACGTTCGCGATGCCGCATTCAAACGGCTCGTCCTTGATGGCGGACTGTTTCTTGGGGCCCAGGATGGCGGAAAAGGCCAACATGAAACCGACCAGGCCGGCGCACGCCGCCAGAAAGAGCATCAGGGTCAGGATGTCGTTGCTAAAACTCATGGTAGCCCTCGATCAAGAGAATGGGCAAAGCGGGCGTCCCAGCACCGGCAATCGGTCTCCCCGCGGGTGTAATGGATTCCGGCAATCCGACCGCTACGGAGATCATGTTGCATTTCAACGTGTTGCATACGTCTGGTGCCATGTGCCCGTATGTGATCGGTTGAAATTAAAGTTCATTGATGCTTCATAAATACAGAATAATTATTATAACGGGGATGACATAAAAAACAATGGGAAAATATGGATTTCTTTCAGCGACGGCAAATGCGCCCGCCGCCGGGGATATTGCAATCCCGCGGAATTCCTGCTATAAAGCCATAGCACGATTGAGGAGATGCAGACGTGAATCAGGATGGATACCAACCACGAACCAACCATCAATCCCCCCCGCCGGCCTCCGCCGGCCAGGTGGATCCGCCCCGGCGTAATCGGCGGATGGTTCTTCGCATATTCTATTTCCTCTTGCTGGTCATGTCCGTGAGTGGCGGCATCCTGGTGGGGCTCACTTTCGCCTACATGGTGGATTTGCCCGAAGTGGAAGGGTTGGAGGACTACCAACCCAGCGTGGTGACAGAGATCCTGGCCGATAATGGCACTCCCATCGGCCAGTTCTACGTCGAACGGCGGAAACTGGTGTCGCCCCGGGAGATCCCCAAGCACTTTCATAACGCCGTCATCGCCATCGAGGACAAGCATTTCTACTCCCACTTCGGTGTTGATCTCGGCCAGGTGCTCAAATCGGCGTTGGCCAACCTGATGGCCGGGCGGGTGGTGCGTGGTTTCAGCACCATCACCATGCAGCTGAGCAAGCAGCTATATCTGACGCCGGAAATCAGCGTATCGCGGAAAATCAAGGAGATGATCCTGGCCACCCAGATCGAGAAGAACTACTCCAAGGAGAGTATCTTCACGATGTATGCCAACAAGATCCCTTTTGCACACGGCAACTACGGGGTGGCCTCGGCAGCGGAGTTTTACTTCAACAAGCCCCTGATCGAGCTGGACCTGGCGGAATGCGCCATGCTGGCCGCCATTATCCGAACCCCCGAACGATATTCACCGTTCAACAATCCGGAGCGGGCCATGACCCGGCGCAACCTGGTCTTGCGGGTCATGCACCAGGAAGGCTATATCTCCAAAGAGGAGATGAAGGCGGCCATGGAGAAGCCGGTGCCCACGGTCCGGCCGGAGAAGGATTCCACCTTTGCCGCCTATTATGTCGAAACCGTGCGACAATACCTGCAGCAACAATATTCCTCCAAACAGATTTTCTCCCAGGGCTTACGGGTGTATACCACCCTGAATCGGGATCTGCAGGCGGCGGCCGAGCGCTCGTTGCAGGAAGGCCTCCGGATCTATGACAAGCGACGGGGTTGGCGGAACGAGCTGGAAAATGTGCTGCAGGAGGACGCCACCACGGATCTGGCCACATACCCGCATCCAGACTGGAAAAAACGCTTCCGGGTCGGGCAGGTGATCACCGGTCTGGTCATGGCGGCGGAAGCCGATACGGCGGTGGTGCGCATCGGTGACTACCAGGCCGATCTGGACAGGGACAGCATCAAATGGACGAAAAAGCGCCGCGTCACCGATCTTCTGAAACGGGGCGACCTGGCCCATTTCCGGATCAGTGCGCTCGATGAGAAAGAAAAATCCATGACCGTCGAGCTGGAACAATATCCGGAAGTCCAGGGCGCGTTCCTGGCGGTGGAGAACAAGACCGGCGCCATCCTGGCGATGGTGGGAGGCTACGACTGGGAGCGGAACAAATTCAATTGCGCCACCCAGGCCAGAAGACAGACCGGGTCCATTTTCAAGCCGTTTGTATACCTGACGGCTCTGCTGCAGGGCATGTCCCTGGACGACACGCTGCTGGATGAGCCGTTTACTATTGTTCTATCCAACAATGAAGAGTACGCGCCCCGCAATTTCAAAGGCAAGTATCGTGGCGAGATCACCATGCGGGAAGCCCTGGCCAAGTCCATCAACGTACCGACGGTCCGCCTGGGGATGCAGGTGGGTATTCCCAACATCATCCATGTTGCCCGGAAATTCGGCATTGAATCGACCATTTACCCGTATCCCTCCACGGCGCTGGGTGCCTCGGAGATCTCTCTCATGGAAATGGTTTCGGCCTTCTCCGTATTCCCCAACGAAGGTTTGCGGGTGGAGCCTTTTTTCATCCGCCGCATTGAGGACATCTACGGCAACGTATTGGAAGAGCACACACCGGTGATCCATGAGGTCATTCCGACGGAAACCGCCCACCAGATGATCACGGTGATGCGAGAGGTCGTCAGCTACGGCACATCGGTGCGGGCCAAGTCCCTCAAGGCCCACGTGGCCGGCAAGACGGGCACGGACAATGACTACACCAACGCCTGGTTCATCGGTTACACGCCCTCTATCACCGCCGGGGTCTGGGCCGGCTATCTCCAGGAAAAAACATTGGGTGACGACGAGACCGGCGCCCGGTTGGCCCTCCCCATCTGGATCGATTTCATGAAAACCTATCTGGAGGATCATCCGGATGAAACGTTTCCCGAAGATACGGATCCGACCTTCGTACCGCCGCGACGGGATGATGAAGAGGAAGGAGAAGAGACCGCTCCCGAAATTCCCCTCCATCGCAAACGCAAGATAATTGAAGAAGATATTTTGCCCTGCTGAACGGACGATCCGCCAAGGGCCCTCCGCCCGCCGGACGGCCGGTTCGGCGGCCCGGGGGCCGGGCGGCTGTATCCCAGGAGGAAATGCATGTACAAGACCATCGAGTGGACCGACGAAGGCATTGTGATGATCGATCAGCGGGTGTTGCCGCTGGAAGAAAAATATGTCTGTCTCACCCACTACCAGGAAGTGGCGGCGGCCATCCGGGAAATGGTAATTCGCGGCGCCCCGGCCATCGGGGTGGCGGCGGCCATGGGGGTGGCGCTGGGAATGAAGAGACTACCGCCCGAAACTCCGCCCGCCGAAGTCACCGGGGCGTTCGGGCGCATCTGTGGGGAGCTGGCCGCCACGCGACCCACCGCCGTCAATCTCTTCTGGGCCATCCGCCGGATGCAGCAAAAATTCGACGAATTGACCGGTGAGCCTTTACCCGCTCAGCAGGCGGGACTCATTGCCGAAGCGTGCCGGATTCACGAAGAGGACATTGCCGCTAACCGGCGCCTGGGTGAATACGGTCGGGCGCTGTTCACGGCGGATACCACTTTCCTGACCCATTGCAATGCCGGCGGCCTGGCCACAGGCGGCTATGGTACCGCCCTGGGTGTCATCCGCGCGGTTCATGAAAGCGGCCGCAAGGTGGCTGTTTTCGCCGACGAGACACGGCCGTTTCTGCAGGGGGCCCGCCTGACCGCCTGGGAGTTACAGCAGCTGAACATCCCGACGACGGTCATCACCGATAACATGGCCGGGCATATCATGGCCCAGGGGAAAATCGACGCCGTGGTGGTCGGCGCCGACCGGATCGCCGCCAACGGTGACACGGCCAACAAGATCGGCACCATGATGGTGGCGGTGCTGGCGGCCACCTGCCAGGTGCCCTTCTACGTGGCGGCCCCCCTGAGCACCGTGGACTTCGAACTGGCTGAAGGGCGCGGGATACCCATCGAACAGCGTGATCCGCGAGAAGTGACGCATATCCGCGGGCTGCAGCTGACACCCGACGGCGTCTCCGCAGCCAATCCTGCCTTCGATGTCACACCGCATCCCTATATCACCGCCATCATCACCGACCGGGGGGTGGCTTTTCCCCCCTTCAACGAAACGCTGGCCCGTCTGGCCGGGCGCTGACGGTGCCGTTTCGGTCCGCCCGCCGGCAGCAGCAGCCTCCGGACGCCTGGGGAGTCATGACAAAGCCGTTTTTGGTTCTGGGTATCGAAAGCTCCTGTGACGACACATCCGCCGCCGTGCTGGGCGATGGGACGCGGCTTCTGTCCAACATCGTGTCCTCCCAGGAAGCACTGCACGCCCCTTTCGGCGGCGTGGTGCCCGAACTGGCGTCGCGACAGCATATCCGCAACATCGGCCCCGTCGTCAGTGAAGCCCTCCAAGTCGCTGGAATCAACCTGTCCGACCTGGACCTTGTGGCGGTCACCCGGGGTCCGGGACTGATCGGCTCCCTGCTGGTGGGGCTCAACTATGCCAAGGCCCTGGCCTATGCCTTGCGGATTCCCCTGGTGGGCGTCAACCACCTGGAAGGCCATTTCCATTCACCGTTCCTCGAATACCCCACCATCGAATATCCCCTGCTGTGCCTGATCGTTTCCGGTGGACACAGCAGCCTGTATCATTCACTGCAGGCCGGGCACTACCGCCTTTTGGCCGGCACCCGGGACGACGCCGCCGGCGAGTCCTTCGACAAGGTGGCCAAGATGCTGGGGCTGCCCTATCCGGGTGGTCCGGTCATCGATCGCTTGGCCCGGGAATACGCCGGCGCAGGGATACCCTTCAATCTGCCCAAGATTTCCGATGGTTCGCTGGATTTCAGTTTCAGCGGCCTCAAGACGGCGGCGCTGCAGGCCATGCAACGTGAAGGGATAGCGCCGGTCGGCAAAACAGGGGAGATCAGCGAGCCCGTGCGAGCGCTGGTCAAGGGATTTCAGGCAGCGGTGATCCGCCAGCTGTTGCATCGCGTCGAGAGTTTTGCCCGACAGCTGGCCCCGCGCAGCGTGATCATGGGCGGCGGCGTGTCTTGCAATTCGGAATTGCGCCGGCAGAGCCGTGAACTGATGGCCGAACTGGGCATTGCCTGCTATTTTCCATCGCCGCCCCTCACCACCGATAATGCCGCCATGATCGCTTACACCGGTTACAAACTCCACCGGCTGGGCCGCACGACCCCTCTCGACGCCAACGCCGACACCAACCTTGCACTGGGTGAGGAGTTTTCATGAGTATTTTCAAAGCCTACGACATTCGGGGCATTTACGATCATGACTGGGACCGGGACGTAGCCTACCGCATCGGCGGCTTTCTCCCGGCTCTCTTGGAAGCGCCTCTCCTGCTGGTGGGCCACGATGCCCGGATCTCTTCACCCGAGATCCTGCAGGCGCTGACCGACGGTATCCGTGATGCCGGTGCCGCCGTTCATTGTGCCGGTCTGGCCACCACACCCATGATCTACTTCGGCACCGCCCACTTCGACTATCCGGGCTCGGTCCAGATCACCGCCTCCCACAATGCCCGGGAATACAACGGCCTGAAAATCTCCCGGGCCGGTTCCCTGCCCGTGGGCTATGACGCCGGTCTGGTGATTCTCGAGCGCCAGATCCGGCAGGGAACGACACCACCGCGAGCACCGCGGCGGGGGTCCTTTCAGACGGTGGATATCCGCGGCGCGTACCTGGATTTCCTCAGCCGTTATCCCGGCCGCTTTTCCCGCCTGCGCCTGGGTGTCGATTGCTCCAACGGCATGGCCGCTCTGCTCATCAAGGACGTTCTCGGCACGGATGAGAACATCGCCTATCTGTATGACGAAATCGACGGTACGTTTCCCCATCATGAACCGAATCCATTGGTAGCGGAAAATATTCGCGACCTGCAACGGCTGGTAGTGGACCGTGGGCTGGACATGGGCGTCATTTTCGACGGCGACGGCGATCGGGTGATGTTCGTCGACGAGGCGGGCCGTTTCATCCCGCCCGATCTCATCATCGCCCTACTGGGCGAGCATTTTTTGCCGCGTGAAAAGGGGTGGGTCCTGCACGATATCCGGACGTCCCTTTCCGTCACGGAACGGATCCGCGAAATGGGCGGCAAGCCGTACATGTGGAAGGTCGGTCATGCCTATGCCAAGCGGAAAATGCGGGAACTGGACGCGGTGTATGGGGGGGAACTGGCCGGCCATTATTATTTCCGCGAGTTTTTTTACTGTGACTCGGGCATCCTGGCCGCTCTGCTGGTGCTGGATATCGTAAACAAGGCGAAGGAGGAAGGCCAAACGCTGTCCGGGATGATCAAGCGGATCGTGAGGTATGCCTGCTCCGGAGAGATCAATTTCCGCATCGCCCGCAAGCGGGAGGCCATGGCGAAGGTCACGGAGTATTTCCGCGCCCGTCAGGAAGTGCGGTCTTTCTATGATTTCGACGGTTTTCGGATGGAATTCGACGACTGGTGGTTTAATATCCGTCCCTCCAATACGGAACCCTATCTGCGGTTGGTGTGCGAAGCCGCTGATCAGGATCTGCTGGCGGAAAAACTGCGGGCCATACGCGCCGTACTGGCGGAATTCGAAGAGGCATAGACTGCGGCCGGCATGTCCGATGTGAGAAACGCGGATTGAAAATCCAGGATTTGAACACCTGCTTCTTCGGCGGAGCGCTCTGCCCGAACCCCCGGATTTCCTGCTTGACACCTTGATTTGTCTTGTGTTACGTTGCTCTGTACTTTTCTCTACTTCGCGTTGAGGAGGATCCAGTGACAAATGAATCACTTAAAAAGACACCGCTGACGGATGTCCACCGGGAGCTTGGGGCCAAGATGGTGCCTTTCGCCGGGTATGACATGCCGGTTTTGTACTCGTCCACCATGGAGGAACATATGGCCGTCCGTGAGAGCGTCGGCCTCTTCGATGTCTCGCATATGGGGGAATTCTTCGTGACCGGTCCGGATGCCGAGGCGTATCTGCAGAAGATCACCTGTAACGATGTGAGCAAGCTGAGTGACGGACAGGTTCATTACTCGGCCATGCTGTATCCCGCAGGGACACCGGTGGATGACCTGCTGGTCTATCGTTTTCATCGGGAAAAATACATGCTGTGCGTCAATGCCGCCAATCGGGCAAAGGACCTGGCCTGGGCTCAGAAACACGTGACCGGCAACGTCGATGTCCAGGACCGGAGTGATGAGTATACCCAGATCGCGATTCAGGGGCGGAACGCCCGGGCCACCCTGCAGCCGCTGACGGAAGTGAAGCTGGAGGATATCAACTATTACTGGTTTGTGGAAGGTAAGGTGGACGGCGTGCCGGCCATTCTTTCACGGACGGGCTATACGGGCGAGGATGGTTTCGAGATCTACTTCCGTCCCGACCCAGCGCCGCGGATCTGGAAAAAGCTCATGGAATCCGGCGCCCGTTTTGATGTGAAGCCCTGCGGACTGGCGGCGCGGAACACGCTGCGCCTGGAAGCCAAAATGGCTCTGTATGGTAATGATATCGATCAGACCACCAACATCCTGGAAGCCGGTCTCAGCTGGATCTGCAAGTTGAAGAAAGGCGATTTTATCGGCCGGGATGCCTTGCTGAAAATCAAGGAAGAAGGACTTGCCCGCAAACTGGTGGGTTTCGAGGTCACCGGGCGCGGCATCGCCCGGGAGCATTACCCGGTGTACGTCGATGGACGCCAGGTGTCCGATGTGACCAGCGGAACCTATTCGCCCTATTTGAAAAAGAACATTGGTCTCTGCTATCTGCCGGTGGCTAGCACCGAAGTTGGGACCTCGTTTCAGATCGAGATTCGCGGCAAGATGGTGGATGCCGTGGTAGTGGAAACCCCTTTCTACAAACGTGATGTTTAGTTGCCCCTTTATTCAATCCAACAATGGAGGATGCCATGTATTCTGATGATTTCCTTTACACCAAAGATCATGAATGGGTGCGGGTCGAGGACGGCGAGGCCACCCTGGGCATTACGCATTACGCCCAGGAGGAGCTGGGCGACATCGTTTTTGTGGAACTGCCCGAAGTCGGTACCACCGTGGATGCCGGCGACACCCTGGGGTCGGTGGAATCCGTCAAGGCGGTCTCCGACATTTACGCCCCGGTGGGCGGGGAAGTGATCGAAGTGAATGAAATCCTCGAGGACAAGCCGGAGATGATGAATGAAGATCCGCACGGCGACGGCTGGATCGCCAAGATTCGCCTGAGCGACAAGTCGGATCTCGACAAGCTGTTTTCCGCCGATGATTACGAAGCGTACATCAAGGAAGAAAAGGAAAAATAATGAAATATATTCCTCATTCGGCAGCCGAAATCGAGTCCATGCTGCAGAGCATGGGACTCAAAGAACTGAGCGATCTTTTTCGTCATGTGCCGGAAGGTGTCCTCGTGTCGAGCGAGTTGCCCATACCGGAGGGGCAGTCGGAAATGGAACTGGACCGCTATTTCCGGGAAGTGGCCGGGATGAACAACGGCGTGATGGAGTTCAGTACCTTCCTGGGCGCCGGAGCTTATCACCATCATATTCCGGCCGTCATCGACAGCCTCATCTCCCGGGCGGAATTCTACACCGCCTACACGCCCTACCAGGCGGAGGTCAGCCAGGGGACCCTGCAGGCCATCTTCGAATATCAGAGCATGGTTTCAATGCTGAC
Organism: Acidobacteriota bacterium; assembly: GCA_016935015.1. Classification (GTDB taxonomy): domain Bacteria; phylum Acidobacteriota; class JAAYUB01; order JAAYUB01; family JAAYUB01; genus JAFGRT01. The sequence goes on from JAFGRT010000186.1 coordinate 54,026, forward strand.
CGGCATGGATGTCACCAATGCCTCCATGTATGACGGGGCGACGGCCGTGGCCGAAGCGGTGCTGATGGCCAACCGCGTGCGGAAAGGGACCAAGGCGCTGGTGGCTTCCTCCGTCCATCCCTTCTACCGCTGGGTGCTGCAGACCTACGTGCGGAATTTCTCCATTGAGTTGGTGGAAGTGCCGTTCACCGAAGAGGGACGGTTGTGCACCGATTCGTTGCAGAAAGCCCTGGACGACGATGTGTTCACCGTGCTGGTGCAATCGCCCAATTTCTTCGGTGTCATCGAGGATCTGGAGGCTATCGCCGGACTGGCCCATGACCGCAAAGCCCTGCTCATCTCCGCCTTCACCGAGGCCCTTTCGTTGCCCATCCTGAAATCGCCGGGTGATTGCGGGGCGGACATCGTCGCCGGCGAGGGGCAGTCATTCGGCATTCCGCTCAGTTTCGGCGGGCCGTATCTGGGGATTTTTTCCACGAATACCCCGCATGTTCGCAAGATGCCCGGCCGGGTGGTGGGGATGACCAAAGATGCGGCCGGCCGGCCTGGATTCGTTCTAACGCTGTCCACCCGCGAACAGCATATTCGTCGCGAGAAAGCAACTTCCAACATCTGTACCAATCAGGGATTGTGTGCCCTGATGGCGGCCATTTACCTGGCCCATGCCGGCAAGAGCGGATTGCGCCTGGTGGCGGAGCAGAATTTGGCCAAGGCCCATTTCGCTGCCGCGGCCCTCGAGAAGCTGCCCGGGGTGAAGCGCCGGTTCAGTGGACCATTCTTCAACGAATTCGTGGTGCGCCTGCCGGTGGATCCGCACGAATTCGCCCGTTATTGCAAGAATTCCAAGCTGGTGCCCGGCGTGCCGCTCAAGTGGTTCTATCCGGAGATGACGAATGAGCTCCTGGTCTGTGTGACCGAGCTGAACACCCGCGCCGAAATCGAGGACATGGCTGATCTGCTGGGTGTGTATTGTTCCAAAGGAGGGTTGCTATGACCAACCGCGTGCGGAGACATATTTCCATTGATGAGAAACTGCTGTTCGACCAGGCGACAGGCAACCGCTCCAGTTTTGAACTGGCACCGCTGGATGTGGATTATCCCGGCGCCGACCGGTTGTTGCCCCGCGAACTGGTGCGCGAGGACGTCCCTCATTTCCCCGAGTTGAACGAAGTGGAAGTCAATCGCCATTTTACCCGGTTATCCACCTATAACTATTTTATTGATCTCGGATTATACCCGCTGGGCTCCTGCACCATGAAGTACAATCCCAAGATCAATGAAAAAATGGCCCGGATCCCCTCTTTCGCCGAGGCCCATCCCTTGCAATTGCACGAAAACACCCAGGGGTGTCTACGCCTGATGAAACACCTGGAAGAGATGCTTCTGGCGGTGACGGGCATGGCTGGGGCCACTTTACAGCCGCTGGCCGGTGCGCACGGCGAAATGACCGGCATGATGCTGATCCGCGCCGCGTTGGAGGCCCGGGGCAATCCCCGCCGCACCGTACTCATCCCTGATTCGGCCCATGGCACCAATCCGGCCAGCGCCGTCCTGTGCGGCTATGACGCCATCACCCTCAAGTCCAACAGCAAGGGGTGCATCGACCTGGCCGAGCTGCGGGAAAAACTCGACGAAAACGTGGCTTGCCTGATGCTGACCAATCCGAATACCCTGGGTGTCTTTGAGGAGAACATCCTGGAGATCTCGCGCCTGGTCCATGAAAACGGTTCGCTCATTTACATGGACGGCGCCAACTTCAATGCTTTCATGGGAATTGCCCGACCCGGCGAAATGGGTATCGATGTCATGCATCTCAATTTGCACAAGACGTTCTCCACACCCCACGGCGGCGGTGGGCCCGGTGCCGGGCCGGTGGTCGTCGGCGAGGAGCTGTTGCCGTTTCTGCCCGTCCCTGTGATTTATGAAAAAGCCGACGGCGAATTGACGCTGGATTACGACCGGCCGGCCAGTATCGGCAAGGTGGCCGGATTTTACGGCAATTTCGGTGTTCTGGTGCGTGCCCTGACCTACATGATGCGGCTGGGCCGCGACGGAATCAAGGCTGTAGCCGAACATGCCGTTCTCAATGCCAACTACCTGCGGCATCATCTGCAGGACGTCTACCACCTCGAGTACGGCCAGCCGACCATGCATGAAGTGGTGTTCGACGACAGGTATCAGGAAGAATTCGGCGTCAGCACCATGGACATCGCCAAACGCCTGCTGGAATACGGGTTTCATCCTCCGACCGTCTATTTCCCCCTGATCGTCCATGGCGCGATGATGATCGAACCCACCGAAACGGAGACGAAAGAAGAACTGGACGCCTTCATCGAGACCATGAAGCAGATTGCCGCGGAAGCCCGGGCAAACCCGGCTGTTTTCCGCCAGGCGCCCCAGGCCCTGCGCACAGCGAGACTGGATGAGACCGGCGCGGCCCGAACTCCGATTCTCACCTGGCAACAAGCCAGAGAGTCATAGCCCGTCGTCGGGTGAGTCCACCGCCGCCGGGTCGCCTGATCGGCTCTCCGGACACCAGGATTTTCACAGTCAGGCACACCCGACAGTCGGCCCGTTGCGGTCGACTGTTTTATTTGGGGTAGTGGTTGGAAACCGATTGCACGGACACTCATCGAAACGAGTACAATCATCAATGATCAGCCATGGAGGTAACAGTATGAATTATGAAGAAATTCGACAGCTGCTGGGTGCGGAGGCCGACGATTTGCTGACCCATATATCGCGGACCGTCCCCAAAGAGCAATTGCATCTTCCCGGACCGGATTGGGTCAGTCGCATCTTCGGACCGTCCGACCGTTCCATCCCGGTGATGCGCAATCTGCAGGCCCTCTTCTCTCACGGACGACTGGGCGGCACCGGCTACCTCTCCATTTTGCCGGTGGACCAGGGCATCGAACATTCAGGCGGCGCGTCATTCGCGCCGAATCCCATTTATTTCGATCCGGAGAACATCGTCAAGCTGGCCATGGAAGGTGGCTGTAACGGAGTGGCATCCACCCTCGGTGTGTTGGGGAGCGTCGCCCGCCAGTACGCTCACCGGATTCCCATGATCCTCAAGATCAACCACAATGAACTACTGACTTACCCCAACAAGTTCGACCAGATCCTTTTCGCCGGTATCCAGCAGGCGCGCGATATGGGTGCCGTGGCGGTGGGGGCTACCATCTATTTCGGTTCCGACGAATGTAGCCGCCAGATCGTCGAGGTCAGCGAAATGTTCCAGATGGCCCACGAGATGGGACTGGCCACCATTCTGTGGTGCTATCTGCGTAATCCGGCCTTCAAGATCGAGGGCAGGGATTACCATACAGCCGCCGATCTGACCGGCCAGGCCAATCACCTGGGTGTAACCATTCAGGCCGATATCGTCAAGCAGAAACAACCCGAACTGACCGGCGGTTATCGGGTTCTCAACACCGGCGACCACAAGTTCGGCAAATACAGCGAACGAATCTATACGGAGCTCAGCACGGAACATCCCATTGACCTGTGCCGGTATCAGGTGGTCAACAACTACATGGGCCGGGCGGGTCTCATCAACTCCGGCGGCGCCTCCGGCAAGAACGACCTGGCACAGGCCGTACGGACGGCGATCATCAACAAACGGGCCGGCGGCATGGGACTCATCAGTGGCCGCAAGGCCTTCCAGAAACCGATGTCCGACGGTGTGGCATTGCTCAACGCCATCCAGGACGTTTATCTGTGCCGAGAAATCAACGTAGCTTGAGGAAGTGTGATGATCTTAAAAAATGTATGGTCAAAGAGTGCTCTCGTCTGTCTGCTGCTGGCCGGTCTGGCCGCCAGCCTGCCGGCGGCGGGCAAAACGACGGCCGCGGAGTCAGCCGTGTTCACCCTGACGACCAACGGCGCCGATGGCAAGGAGCTGCGTAAGGGAGTCGGTTTCTTCATTCGTGTTGGCCTGCAGGATAAGACCAAACGGCTTTTTCTGACTACTGCCCTGCAGAATCTGGAAGGGGCCAGAGGGGCGTACATTCTGGACAACCAGGGGAAATCCATTCCGATTCTCCTGGTGTACACCGTGGACGAACCGGGCAATCTCGCGGTGCTCTGGCTGGACAACGTTCAACAATTCAAGGCCCTGGAAGTAGCCGACAGTGCGCCAACCCTGGGCGCGAAAATGCGTGTGGTCCTCCGCGGCCCGGATAATGGCATCCTCGTGAAGGAAGGCGTCCTGGAGAGTGTGCAATCGGCCCCGCGAGGCACGAGGTTTTTCCAGATCACCGGGATCGAGGGACACGTTCCCGCCGGCTGCCCGGTGATGGACACGTCCGGCGGTCTCGTAGGGGTCACGACGGCCCAAATTGAGGAAGACCGCCCGCTGGTTTTGGCGCAATTCATCCAGCGGTTGCAGGGCCTCGCTCCCGGTGAGCGGCAAACCATCGCCCAGGCCTTCAGCGGGATGATCCCGGGCATGGCCGAACTGAAGGCCCGGGGTAGCGGGGCACTGGTCAACGGACGCTACGATCTGGCCGGCCAATGTTTCGACACCCTGCTGAAAAAAGATCCCAATGACGTCGATGGTTGGTTATTGAAGGGATTCGCCGCCTTTCAAAAAAAGGATTTCACCACCGCCCGCCAGGCGGCTGAAAAGGCCGTCCAGCTGGCGCCCGACGATCCCGAAGTCCATAATCTTCTGGGATCGGTATATCGCCAGAGCGGCCAGGCCGCCAGGGCCGAAGAGCATTATCGCCGAGCCATCGACCTGAATGCCGATCTCGCCGCCGCTCATTTCAACCTGGCCAACCTCCACCGGACGCAGAAGAAACTGGACCAGGCCATCGACGGCTACCGGCAGGCCATTCGCATCGACCCGCAATACGCCGAAGCCCAGTACAATCTGGGTCTCTGTTTCGTCATGAAACAACAGGTCGCGGACGCCGTCACCCACTTTCAGCAAGCCGTGACGCTGGCGCCCAATGACGCCGAGGCACATTATTCCCTGGGCCTGGCACTGTTTCTGAGCGGCAACAGGGACGGGGCCCTGAACGAGCTGAAAACCCTGCAGAAACTCAACAGCAGTTTGGCGGGGCAGCTGGAAAAAGCGATCAGAGGGCAGTGAGGCGGGGTAAGACTGGAAAAGGGCGGCCGCCGTCAAGACGACGGCCGCCAATTTCGGCTAGAACGGGACGTCCTCGTCAGTGATGGGTTCGTCCGAAACCTGGATGTCTTCGTTATAACTATCGCCGGGTGTCGATTCGTATGGCGGTTCGGGATGTGAGCCCGATGGTTCGCCGGCGGCGGTGCGGGATTCCAGCATCTGCATGTCATTCATGACAATCTCGGTGCTGTACCGCTTGTTGCCGCTCTGGTCCTCCCACTGGCGAGTTTGGAGGCGGCCCTCGATGTACACCAGTCGGCCCTTGGATAAATACTGGTTGCATATTTCCGCCAGTTTTCGCCAGCCCACGATATTGTGCCATTCAGTACGGGTTTGACGTTCACCGTTTCGATCGGTCCAGGAATCATCGGTAGCGACGGAAAAGCGGACATATGGCTGGCCGCCGGCCGTGTAACGCAACTCCGGGTCCCGACCAAGCCGGCCAATCAGCATAACCTTGTTCAATCCTCGCATGGTTCCTCCTTCCGTGTTGGTTAAGACTACTCTACTCCCAGAATCTGCAGTTGCTGCTTGGCGATATTGGCTTCCGGGGAATCGGGATAGGTCCGGATGACCTGACGAAATAGCTCAATGGCTGAATCGTTGTTGCTCATGTTGAGATAGGCCAACCCGCTTTTCAGTACCGCCGCCGGCGCCTTGTCGCCGTTGGGAAACAAGCTGGTGACCTGAGCGAACGCCTCCACTGCATCCGGGTAACGACCCTGGTTGAAATAACTGTCGCCGATGTAGTACTGGGCGTTGTCCGCGAACTCCGTATCTTTGTATAGGGCCAAATAATCCAGGAAGCCCTGGATAGACAACTCGTAGTTGCCCATGATGTAATCGTTGTAAGCGAGGGAATAGAGCTGGTCGGGGGGCAGGGGCATCAAGCTGCCGTCGGGCGCTTTTTCGGGAGTCGGCCGCCGAGACTGCATCTCTTCCAGGGACTGCTTGGTGTCCTCCACGGTGCGGGCCAGGGTTGTCAACTTGAGACCCAATTCGTCGACTTTGGCGCTCAACATGCGAATCTCGTTGACGATATCCTCGATATTCTCGTTCCCGCTTTGCAGTTGCTCATCCTGGTAAGACCGGATCTGGTCGATCTGGCGATTGTTCTGGTTCAGCAGATCCAGCAGCTGGTGCAGGAGGGTCTTGGTGATGGCGCCGTTCTCGTCGATGGACTTTTGCAGCAGCCGGATCTGGTTCTGGGCGGCGACAATATCGCTCTGGAGGCGGATGAGCTCCTCCTTGGTGCCGCCTTGAAGCAAAATACTGCCCGGCAGGGTGAATAAGAGCAAGAGGATGATTTTTCTCATATCCTTTTCTCCCCAATACATGATCAATTACTTCATCAGGACGAAATGGCCCCGCCGGTTCTTGGCCCAGGCCTCCTCGTTGTGTCCCGGGTCGAAGGGCCGCTCCTCGCCATAGGAGATGGTGCGTATGCGGCTGGCGGCGATCCCTTGTGCGACCAGGAAATCGCGGACGGAATTGGCCCGCTTGTCGCCCAGCGCCAGATTGTATTCGGAGGTGCCGCGCTCATCGCAGTGACCTTCAATGATGATGCGGACATCCGGAATCTTGGTCCGAAGGATCTCGGCATTCTGGCGCAGGGTGGTGTCGGCCTCGGGGGTGAGATTGTATTTGTCGAAATCGAAGAATACATCCTTGATCTGGGTTCGAAAGATTTCCTCATCACTTAACGCCTGTTCATCCACCGGCGGAACCGTAGTCGGCGTGATGGTTTCGGTCTTCTGGACCACCGTCACGCGAACCTGGGAACGGGTCATGCCGCCTGGGCCGTAGGCGATGGCCGTGTAGGTGGTGGATTCCGTCGGAGTCACCACCGTCGAGCCCTCGGGGGTGAATTTGCCGATATTTTTCAGAACAACTTCCGTGGCGTCGGTGGATGCCCAGCTGAGAGTTGAACTTTCCCCGTAGTTTACAATCTCCGGATTGGCTCGCAACTGGATGGTGGGCGCCGGCGTTTCCAATTCGGTGGTGGGTGGCGGCGGCGGCGGTAATGTCGGGGTGCGTTTCTTGCATCCAAACATGCCGAACAGCACCGCCAATACCAGGACCATGAATACTCCCAAACGAAATACATTGCGGTTCATATAAACCTCCGATGGCTGTTTTCCAGTACTGGCAACAACAAAGTTCCGGCGGCTGACCGGAACCCCGTCACCCATAGGGACTCGACGTCGACGATGGTTTTTCGGCGGACCATGCCCGGACGGAGATGTCACCGGGCTTGTCCCATTGTCTTCCATCGCGCTGTCTATCTATAATAACGATCCAGCTGGGAAAAATACGAAAAAAAAGTGAAAAAATATGGCTGGATCACTACATTTTCATGAAAAGAGCAGAACGTCCGGCTGGTTTGGCCGGTGGCCGAAGATCATTCGGCGGTGCCGTAATTGGACCAGCCGGGATTGCTGCAGCCGTCCAGACGGGTCAGCTGGCGGACATTGGAGCCGTCGGCGAATATGGTGAAGATTTCCGTAGTGCCGGTCCGGTCGGACTGAAAAACAAGATGGCGGCCGTCCGGTGACCAGGATGGATTTTCGTTGTTGCCGGCCGACTGGGTCAACTGGCGCAATTCCTTGGTGGCCACTTCCACCAGGTAAAGATCGAAGGTGGCCATGCGTGAGGGGCGCCAGGAGAACACGATATACCGGCCGTCGGGCGACCAGTCGGGCGAGGAGGCGTAACCGCGCTCCAGAGTAATCCGGACCAGACCTGCGCCAAAGGAGTCTGAAATGTAGATCTGGGGTGTGCCGCCGCGGTCGGAGACAAAACAGAGCTGGTGCCCGGTGGGGCTCCAGCAAGGGCTGACGTCGATGCCCGGATGTTGGGTGATATTGCGCAAGTTTCGTCCGTCCAGGGTAGAGATGTAGATGTCGGTGTCCGATGAGTCACTCAGTCGGGCGGCAAAGGCAAGCTCGGCGCCGTCCGGTGACACGGACGGCGTGGTCAGGAGACCGCCCCGGATGGGGAAAGATTGCATCTCGGCGGTTTCGAGGGTGAGGTAATAGAGCAGGGGGGACTGGTTCTGATAGGAGGTAAAGCAGATTCGCGCGTTATCCCGGAGCCAGACGGGGGTCAGGTTGATGGTCCCGTTGGAGGTCAGCTGCTGGAGATTGCCGCCGTCATAATCCATGAGATGGATTTCCTTGCCGGTCTTTGTCTTTTTTTCGAAGACGATCTGGGTCGAAGCGATACCCTGGGATGCGTTGGCGGAGAGCAGGCTGACGATCTTGTCGGAGATGCGATGGGCGATGGCCCGGGCGTAGCGGGGAATAGTCCGGAACTGCTTGCCCAGGATCTGCTCTTTCGTTTTCAGATCGAAGACCCGGCATTGAACCACCAGGTAATTGTTCTCGAGACGGGCATTCCCGATGACCAGGTAATCGATTCTCAGATCGGTCTGCTGCCATTCGGGAAAAACCACGTCTGTCGGCTCGGTGATCCGGTTTGCCGGATAAAATGACTTGCTGACCATTTTGAAGAAGGTGGAGTACTCCAGATCCTCCCACAAAATCTCGTTGATGGTCTGCAGATATTCATTGACGGAGGGATCAATGTTGCCGGATTTGGGCTGGAAATCGGACAGCGCCAGCGCCGTCTCCTCCGTCGGTTTCGGCCAGATGACAATGGAGGATTCCTGATCCTGACCATTGACGGCCAGGCCCAGAATGATCAGAGTGATCCATAGGATGATTGGTAACTTCATGAATCTCCTTCAACCTACTTAAGGGGTTGGGTATTCGAAAACGGCGACAAACCGGACTCGATTCCCATGTATTCTATAACGATTCGGCAAGGGAGGCAAGGGATCAGATGCCCGCACCGCCCGGATGGCCGAGCGTTCAAAGGCTTCGGGCCCAGTGGATTGCAGGATTTCGATGTCGACGATGCGGCCCTCGGTGGTTACCTCGAACTGGATGACGACGCGATGACGGCCGCTGTAGACGACGCCCATCTGGGATTGAAGCCAGTTTTTGCCGACGCGTTGCTCCACTTGGCGGGCATACCAAGAGTCCAGAAAACCCTCGCCCGAGCCGCCGACGGAAACACCCAGGCCGCCGCCACCGCCCGGTGTGCTGCTGCCCGGCGCACCGGTGGCGTCAAGGACGCCCGTCGGCTTTTCAGCCGTGCCGATTTTAGGGCTGGTTCCGGCGGGATCGACCTGTTCCGATGGTTTGTCCGGCTGGGTCGGCACCGGCGTATCCGTCCGGTCGGTGACGAAATCGTTTTCCTGCAACGGGGGTTCTTCCGGCGGTGTTTCCTTGCGGACGGGCGTCACCGCTTCGATCTGGCGGACGGGGGGTTTGAAATACTCCTGACCGGCTGGTAGTTCGCCCACCAGCCCAATGCCGATTGTTTCGCCAGTGCCACCGCCGCCCTGGAGGGTCAGGACCGTTCCGCCGCGGAAGAGGAGAGGGCCGGTCAAAAGCAGGATGACGATCATGAGATGAAAGATGACGGACAACCCAACAAATCTGCGGTTTTCACCTTGGGAGACCAGGGAACGATAATGATAATCGCCGTCCGCTTGTTTCATGACGTGCTCTTGTCGATGATGGGATGGGTCACGATCTGAATGTTGGTGAACCCACCCTCGCGCAGGACGTCCATGACTTTGACCACCACGGCGAAACGGACGTCGCCATCCGCCCGCAGGTAGACCGGTTCGCGGTTCTCACCTTCCGGCCCGGAGTGCTGCCCGATTTCTACGTTAAGCCTCTCCACCAACCGATTGATGTTGATGGGCTGGGTCATGAAGTACAAGTTGTCGTTCCGGTCGATGGAGATGACATATTGCTGACGCGGATGGAAGGTCTTGACGTGGCGGGTGCGGGGCAGATTGACCTCGATCCCCGACTGGATGATGGGCGTCGTGACCATGAAAATGACCAGCAGCACCAGCATGACATCCACCAGTGGTGTGACGTTGATTTCGGAAAGGGATGTTGACGTCCGGCCGTCGGGAGAGGTAAAGGCCATGGTGCTTCTCCTAGGTAAAATTGCGGTCCACCAGGTTGGCCATTTCCGTTGAGAAGTCGTCGAGGAGGGAAGCCATGTGCTTGATGCGCGAAACAAAATGATTGTAGAAAATGACTGCCGGGATGGCCGCAAACAGTCCGAAGGCCGTGGCGACCAACGCTTCGGAAATACCCGGCGCCACTGCCTGGATGGAGGTCGTCTCCAGCTGGCCGAGACCGGTGAAGGCGTTGATGATGCCCACTACCGTACCAAAAAGACCGACGAAGGGCGTCACGGATCCGGTGGTGGCCAGCCAGCTCAGGGATTTTTCCAGGGTGTTCAGTTCCACGGCCGATGATTTACGCAAGGCCCGCTCCACGGCGGTAATACTTTTTATTTTCAGTCCGCGGGAAATCCCCTCCGCATGAGGCGGAACCTGGAGCTGCGAATTCATTTCATGATAGCCGGAGAGGAACACCCCCGTCAGCGGACTGTCCTTGAAATCGGGTGAGGCTTGATAGATGGAGGATAGCTTGCTGCTTTCGTGAAAGACTTTCAGGAATTCGTGGGACTGTTTTTCCACCCGACGAAACAGCGACAGTTTGCGGAAGATGATGGTCCAGGACAACACGGAGAACACCAGCAAGATCACATATACCAGCTGGGCGACAGGGCCGGAATTCCAGATCAGATCCAACAGGCCCGATTCAAATGTTCCGCCGGCCGTTGGCAGTGCGATGAAGGTCATCAGGGCGTATCTCCTTTAAAACAATGGTATTTATCATTAACATAGAATCATCTTCAAGTCAATTTATTCTTTTGTTATAATAACTTCATTTGCACGCCGGTTCGCGGCCGGTGGAGTGATGGCCACACGCCGCTTCCTCTCTCCAGCGGTGTATTCGGTCCACCGGCAGGGAGCGGCGATGCGACGGTTTGTGGCGCACAGCGAGATGTCTGGCGCGATGCCCAGTCCGGGTCATACCCAACATGATGCCGGACGGACGGGAAAGGACGGAATAACCTTGCTGCGATACCTTCATATCAGAAACATCGCCGTCATCGATGAATTGGAGGTGGAGTTCAGCGACGGCTTGTCCGTCATCACTGGTGAAACCGGTTCGGGCAAGTCCATCATCATCGACTCCCTGGAATTGCTCCTGGGGTCCAAGGCCTCGTCGGAACTGATCCGCAGTGGGGAAGAGCAGGCCCTGGTGGAGGGGCTCTTCACTGTGCCCCCGTCCAGCCCGGTCTGGTCCTTGCTGGCGGAGCAGGGCATCGACCATGAATCGTCGTCTGGTGGCACGCTGATGATCCGACGGGGCATCGCGGCGGCGGCACCCAACAAGTCCTTTGTAAACGGGGTGCTGGTGCCCGTCGGTTTTCTGCGGGAGCTGGGCCAGTACCTGGTGGAGATCCATGGCCAGCACGACAGCCGTATTTTGCTGCAGCCAAAATATCACCGCGAACTGCTGGATGGTTTTCACAACGAGAGAGGACTGCTGGATGAGGTGGCGCAGCTGGCCCGGCGGATCGAGCAAACCCGACGTGCCCTGGCCGAACTGAATCGCAACGAGCATGACCGTCTCCAGCGCCTGGACCTGCTGAATTTCCAGATCCGGGAAATCGAAACGGCGGGGCTGCAGCCCGACGAGGAAGGGCGGTTGACGGACGAACGCAACATCCTGGCCAATGCCGAACGCCTGCTGCAGATCGGCACACGTGGCTATGAACGGCTCTACGAGGCCGAAGATTCCGTGATGAATGAACTGAACCGGATTTTGCAGGACCTGGAGGAGGGCGTTCGGATCGATCCGTCTTTGGAAAAAGTACTCGCCGGGGTACAGGGCGCCATCTACCAGCTGGAGGACGCCGCTTACGCCCACCGCGATTACGCTCAGCGGATCGAATATAACGAGGAGCGCCTCAACGATGTTGAGACACGGCTTGCCCTGTTGGATCGCCTGAAGCGAAAGTACGGTGGCTCCATCGTCGAAATCCTGGATTTTTTCAACCGCATTAGTGCCGAGCGGTCCGGTATCGAATCCGCCGACGAGCGTAAAGAGAACCTGGCAGGCGAACTGGGACGGCTGCGGGAGTCTTACGGGAAAACCGCCGGCCGTCTGACGACGGTGCGGACTCGAGCCGCCCGCCGCATTGAAAAGGCTATTGAAGAGCATCTGCGGGAGCTGGGCATGACGCAAACGCGGTTCAAGGTTAACGTGGCAGGGGTTGAGCACCAGGAGCATTACCCGACCGCAGGAATCGACGACGTGGAATTCCTGGTTAGTCCCAACGTCGGCGAAGATCTGCGCCCCCTGCACAAGGTAGCGTCTGGTGGCGAGCTATCCCGCATCACCCTGGCCCTGAAGTTGATCCTGCACGCCGAGCCGGATCTCACCCTGATCTTCGATGAGGTGGATTCGGGAATCGGCGGTGCTACGGCCGAGATCGTCGGCCGCAAGCTGCTGTCGGTGTCGCGCCAGAACCAGACGTTCTGCATCACTCATGTGCCCCAGATCGCCGCCCTGGGCGAGCATCATTTTCTGGTGGACAAAAAGGTGGTGGGCCGCAAGACCATGGCTGGCATCCGTTGCCTGGAGAGGGATGACCGGGTGGAGGAAGTGGCCCGCATGCTGGGGGGCATTTCCGTGACCGATCTCTCCCGGGAGCATGCCCGTCAGCTGATCGCCACCGGCGTTTCGTCCGCGGGATCATGAGAGGACGGAGGAGAAAGACCACGTGTATACACCCCTGATTTTCGGAATTGTTGTCTGGCTGCTTCTAGTGACCGGCGGGGCGTGCGCCCGACGGGAATCTTCCGTGGAGGAGGTGCCCATGCGAGCTCCGGAACCGCTTTCCGCAGACGAGAATGTCCTACAGACGGAAACCCGCACCGGCGAGGAATGTGAACTGGAGGGACGATACGAGGTGGACGCCCTGCCCGCCGGTAAAAGGTTTCAGGGCACTTGGCTCGTGCTGGACGATGGCCGGCGCTTTGTGTTGTCCTATCGTCCCGATCCCGAGCGTTTCGAGTTCCTGGACAAGCGGGTGCGGGTCCGGGGGCGACCCTATCAGCCTGGTTCGGACACGCAGCATATTCGTGCCCGTCACTTGCAGGTGACGTCCATCGCCCTGGCCCCCGGTGAGACAGCATGGCCGGAGCCGCCGCGGACCATCCCCGCGCCGCCCCTGGTCAGGCGGAAAGCCGAACTGGATGTGGCCCCCCGCTGGGTGTCCCTTGTCGGCCGGCTGGCCACCGCGGAAGAGGTTCCGGACGAGTTTTTCGGCCGGGCTGTGATGCAGATGGAGGACGAGACACGTGTGGTCGTCGAACCCATCACCGTGAACGAATGGCAGGCCTTTGTCGGGCAGGTCATTACTGTAACCGGACCGCTGCGCCGCCGGGGTGAGGACGAAGGGCCCGGCGGATTTCTTTTTGAACTGGGACGACCGCATGTGATTTGCGCCGGCGTTCGGCCGGGTTGTGGCATGAATTGACGGCGGCGGACTTCACCCGCTTGCCGGCTGCCGTGGTTCTTGCAGCCACCTTTCTTTCAAGGCATCCAATTCAGCTGGGAACGGGCTATCGGATTCCCGAATCGCGAAAGCGTTGTGCGTGCCGGAGGCGGTCGGGTGTCGGTGAAAACAGAATGAGCGGCAAAACATTTTATATCAGAACATTCGGTTGCCAGATGAATGTGCTGGATTCCGAAAAGGTCGCCGGCCTGCTGGTCAACGCCGGTTGGACCCTTACTGCTGCACCGGACTCGGCCGATCTGGTGCTCTACAACACGTGTAGTGTCCGCGAGAAGGCGGCGTGCCGCGTCTATGCCCACCTCGGCCAGATGCGCGGACTGAAGAGACGACGGCCGGAAATGCTGCTGGGCGTCATGGGGTGCGTGGCCCAGCAGGAGGGGGAGGAAATGATCCGCCAGGTTGACGGCCTGAACCTGGTCGTGGGCACCCGCCGCTGGCACCTCATCCCCCAGCATCTGGATCGCCTGCTCGACGGCGAGGCGGCGGCCATCGTCGACGTGGAGATGGATGCGGAACCCGTGCCGGTGGAAGTGGATAACGTACTGCGGGCAAATCCTTTCCGGGCATTCGTCACCATCATGGAGGGCTGCGATAACTATTGTGCCTACTGCGTCGTGCCTCATGTGCGCGGTCGTGAGCGGAGCCGGCCGGCGGCGGCGATTCTGGGGGAGATCCGCAATCTCACTGCCCGGGGCGTGGTGGAAGTCATGCTCCTGGGACAAAACGTCAACTCTTACCGGGATCCATCGCCACGGGGACTCACTTTCGCCGGTCTGCTGGACGAAATCGCCGGTCTGCCGGATTTGCGGCGGCTTCGTTTTACCACGTCTCATCCCAAGGATTTCGATCGGGACGTTCTCGATGTCATGCTGGCCCGGCCCACCATCTGCCGGCAGCTTCATCTGCCGGCCCAGTCCGGCTCCAGCGCCGTGTTGCAGGCCATGAACCGCAAATATACCCGGGCCGAGTACCTGGCCAAGGTGGATATGATCCGCGCAGCGCCGGAGGAGTTCAGCCTTTCCTCGGATTTTATTGTCGGCTTTCCGGGAGAATCTGCGGCGGATTTCGAAGAAACCCTGTCGCTGCTGGAATACGTCGGTTTTGATTCCATTTTTTCCTTCATGTATTCCCCCCGACCCAACACCGCCGCGGCGGGATGGGCGGATACCATCCCCGTCACCGAGAAAAGAGAGCGCCTCATGACGCTCCAGGCACTCCAGGAGCGGATCCAGCGGGCCACTAACCGGCGCGAGATCGGGCGGGAACACAGGGTTCTGGTGGACGGCCGCGGCCGGGAACCCGACCAGCTGGCCTCGCGGACGGACACCAACAAGATCGTCCATTTCCATGGCCCTTCAAATCTTATCGGCTGCTTCGTCGACGTGCGCATCACCGGGGCCAGTTCCCATACCCTGCAGGCGGAACGGATCGATCATCGGTCGTGATGCTCCGCGGCGGCGTTCTTCGGTCGGTTGAGGCGAGCCGGCACCCGGCGTTACATTTGTTGAAACAGAACCATCTGTGCTATCATCATAAGAGCGAGGGAACATCACCATGGCAGAGCTCAAGGAATTCATCATCAAGGGGTTGATTCTCGATCCCGTCAACAATTCTCCCATCGTGATTCTCCAGGACAAGGACGAAACCGTGGTGCTCCCCATCTGGGTGGGGATCTTCGAAGCCAATGCCATCGCCCTGGAGATGGAGCACATCGAAACACCGCGACCGATGACCCACGACCTGATCCGCTCCCTGCTTTCCGCGCTGTCGACGGAAGTGCAGAAAATCGTCGTCTGCGACCTGCGCGAGAACACCTACTACGCCGAAATCTACATCCGCAGCGGCAACAAGACCGTCGTCGTGGACTCACGGCCCAGCGACGCCCTGGCCGTGGCGCTTCGCACGGGGGCCCGCATTTTCGTAGTGGACGAGGTCATCCAGAAATCCCGCCTCTATTCCATCACCGATCAGCGGGAATGGTCCGAGGAAGAGCTCAAGAAATGGCTGGAGAACCTGACGCCCGAGGACATGGGAAAGTATGAGATGTAGTTCCGGCGACCGGGGCGACCGTCTGGATTGTGCCCCCCCCCCCCCCCCCCCCCCCCCCCCCCCCCCCGCCCACCC
>JAFGRT010000187.1 GCA_016935015.1 Acidobacteriota bacterium
CGACAGAAGCAGCGCAGCGTTTCTGAAACAGGACGAAGAATAATTATAGGAGGATATTACTTCAATTTCAACGCCTTCCCCACCGATATCCTGACAGGATATGGTTCTCTTTATCTTTGACTTATGTAAATGGCTCAGACCACTAGTTTTGCCTGTTCCCACCGGATTCGAGGTCCCCGTGCCCCAGGGGCGGAACGACCGGGGCCCTGGCCGGCTCACGCAAATCGGTGGGCTCTGCAAATCTGGTGAACCGATTGTCTGTGGGTATAATCTATACTAAAAGTAAAGAAATTTGCTCGATGCTTTTTCACAACGGAGACAATGGAGCGGGATGGATCCTCGCTCGCTCGAATACACTTGATTTTACCGGTGATGTCACACCGGGAGGAGGTGCATTATGCGCATGATCTCGATCGTGACGGCCTGGTTTTTTCTGCTGGCGCCTTCGTCCGGACTGCTGGGCCAGTTTTGGGAGGAAAAGTCCTACACCCGCTGGACCGAGAAGGAAGCGCGGCGCTTCATGGAGGAATCCCCCTGGTGTTATGACTTCAAGTGGGTCACATCCAACAATATCGGGGAAAGTGTCCGTTACGGCACCGACAGCGAACGGGAAATCACCACCATTTTCCGGCTGACACTGTTTTCGGCCCATGTGGTGCGCCAGGCCTACGTCGCCCTGGCCGCCAAGGGGGATATCCGAAAATTCAATAAATATCGTGATTTCATCGAGCGCGAATACGACGAAATCGTGGTGGCCCTGACCCTCGATTCCATTCCGGCCGGCTCCTCCACCTTGCTGGACATCCACAGCCAGCTGGAAAAACTCGGCACCCCCGAACTGGTCAGCCAAACCTACCTGGCCACGGATTCCGGCAAAAAGATCTATCTAAAAAAATACATACCGCCCACTCCCGACGGTACCGGCGCCAAATTCGTCTTTCCGCGGACTATGCCCGACGGCACCCCTTTCCTGACCATCACCGATCGTCAGATCAAATTCCAGACCATCGAGTTCGAAGTCCGCACCCCGGCGCAGGGACCCCGCTGGGCAGCCATCCTCGACGGAGATCATTCCGTACGCCAGCGGTCCATTCTGCTGCGGCGGGCCGCTTTCGAGGAGCCGGAAGCTCCGCCCTCCTACCGGGTGGCACCCGAGGCCCGTTTCCGTCTCGATCAGCTCAGCTTCAGGGGGCGGCTGGATTACTGAACCCATCACGGACGGCCCGGCATCGTGTCCATGCCCGATCGGAAATGAATCCCGATGGATTCCGCTCCTGCGCCCGAACAACCGCAACCCTGCCGCCCGGAACCGCCGCCGCTGCTTCCACCGGGGATCGCCGGTCTCGACCGACAGAATTCTGCCACCTGTAAAAAAAGCGGGGGCACCGGCACATGGCCGATGCCCCCGTCGTATCGAAAACACTTGGCCGGTCTATTGTTTCGTCACCTCGCCGGTCATGGGATCGGCCAAGGTTAGATGATGAACGGGACCCAGCTTGTCCAGCGGGCCGGACCACTTGTCGCCACCCTGGTTGCAGGGCTCCCAGTCGCCTACAATCAGGATGATCATCTGTTCGGGCCGGATGTATTTGCGGGCCACTTCCAACACCCGCTCCCGGGTCACGGCCCGGAAATTCTCCCGGTATTTGGCGTAGTAGTCCATTGGCTTGCCTGTCATCTCCATCTCGGCAAAAGTGGCCATGGTTCGCTGGGGGGATTCGAAAGCGCTGGGAAAGCTTTCCAGGTAGTAGTTGATGGCGGTATCCATCTCCTTGTTGGTGACCGGTTCGCGGCGGATGCGGTCAAACTCTTCCTGGATCAGGGAGATGGCGTAACCCACCGTCGCCGATTTGGTCTGCACATAGCCGGAGAACGGTCCGGGAAAGCCCCACCGCGTGGCGAAACGGCTGCCCTGGTTGTATGAAAGACCTTCATCCGAACGTACTTTGGTGGTGATGCGCGACGTGAAACTGCCACCGCCGAGGATGAAGTTCATCACCTGCACGGCGTAGTAATCGGGATGGATCTCCTCGATGCCCAGGTGCCCCAGGCTGATGTAGCCCTGGTTGATGTCTTTCTGAATGAAATACACCCCCGGCTCCGGCACTGGGAATTCCTTGGCGAATTCATCAGCCGACAGGTCCTGGTTGGGCCAGTCGACCACGAAACCGTCGATTTTGGCCTTCAGAGCGGCGGCATCGAAGTCGCCGGACGCAGATAGAATGATGTTTTTGGGAAAGAAATATTTATCATGGACGGCTTTCAGATCGGCGGAGGTAACGTTCTGGTACGTATTCCGATTCGGCTGCCAGGTGAGGGGGTGATCCCCGTAGAGCAGCTTCTCGTATTCCCGCTGCAGCACGTTGCGGGGCTCGTCGTTGGCCTGGCGCAACTGGGCGATGAGGCGAAAGCGGGCCAGGTTTAAAGGCTCCTCGCGGAATTCCGCGTTCCGGAGCACGTCGAAGAAAAGCTCCAGTCCTTCGTCCGCGTCCTTGCTCAGCACCCAGAGGCTCAGGACGGCGCTGCGCTCGGCCACCCGGAAGCTGAGGGAGCCGCCCAGGAAGTTGATGCGCTCCTCGATGGCTTCACCCTCGCGGATCTTGGTGCCACCCTGGACCAGGGTTTCGCTCATCAGGGCGCCGAGACCCCTCTTGTCCTGCGGGACGTACAATTCACCAAAATTGACGAGGGCGGAGATGCTGAACTGCGGCAGGCTTCGGTCTTCCTGGATGTAGGCCCGCAAGCCGTTAGCGCATTCCACCCGGTAGTCCGCCGGGTTGGGCGGATCGTACCGCAACGGTTGGAAGGTGAGCTCCTCGGGCCGTTGCGCCTGCCCCAGCACGGCCAGGCTGTACAAGAGCAGGCAGATCATGGTGATGATCAGGTGCTTGTTCATTCCACACCTCCTTGTTCCGCATTCGATTGTCCCCTGGGCGGGCCATCCGGACGTCCGCCCGGCCGGCGGCCCGGCCCGCGACGGGGCCCGCCTCCCTCGCGCTCATAGAGGGCCGTCAGGCTGTTGTTCTTGACCAGGTAATGGGCGGCGACCCGTTTGATGTCGTCGCTGGTCACCTGCTGGAGGGCCTCCAGGTCGGTGAGAAGACTGCGCCAGCCCCGCGTCAGCTCCGCCTCGGCCACGCGCCGCGCCACGCCGCGGGACATGCTCAGGCTGCGCACGAACATGGCCTCGGAGCGATTTTGGGCCATCTGGATCTCCTCCTCCGTCACGCCGTCCTGCTGGATCCGCGCGATCTCTTCCCAGACGGCCTTTTCCAGGTCTTCCAGGGGGACGTTCCTGTCGAACCGGGGCATAGCCCGGAACTGGAATACGCCGGCGTACCACTGCGGCCGGCTGAAGGCGGACACACTCACGGCCAGTTCCTTTTCCTTGATGAGGATTTTGGGCAGGCGACCCGTCATGCCGCCGCCACCGCCAAAGCGGCGCCCGCCGCCGCCGCCCGAACCCAGCACTGCTGCCAGGATGGACAGCGGGGCTGTGTCGGGATGGCCCGCCGGCGGAATGTGGAACATGATCTGCAGGCTGGTGGGGGCGTTCCCCTTGCCGTAAATTCGCTTCTCGCAGTCCTGGGGCGGCACATAGGTACGAATCGGCTCCACGTCCTTGCCGCAGGGCACGCGCCCGAAATACTTCTCGGCCATGGCGATGATGTCGGCCGGATCGAAGTCGCCCACGTAGACGGCCACGGCGTTGTTGGGAATGTAATACGTTTGGTTGAATTCGATCAGGTCATTCTTGGTGATTTTGCGCAGGTCATCCATCCAGCCAATGACCCCCCAGTGGTAGGGCGTCGCTACGTAAAAGGCGGCGTTGACCTGCTCGCCGAACAGGTAGCCGGCCCGGTTCTCGCTGAGACGGCGCTCCTCCATGACCACGTCCTTCTCCGAGTAGAACTCGCGGAAGTAGGCGTTGGCCATCCGGTCCGACTCCAGCAACATCTGCAACTCCACCTTGTTGGCCGGCAGGGTCACGTAGTAGCCGGTCATCTCGTTGCCGGTGGAGGCGTTGAGACCGGTGCCGCCGTTCTTCATGTACAGTTCCCAGAGGGCGTCCTTGACGATGTACGGTTTTTCCGACGCGACAAGTTCCTCGTACTCTTTCTTCCACTCGGCGATTTTCGCCGGGTCGCCGCCGTCGGCTGTCCAGTGCATTTCCCGGTAGATCTTGTCCATGATGGCGTCGATCTGCCGGTCGATGGCGGCGTCCTTCTCGTAATCGGTGACGCCCATGATCTTGGTGCCCTTGAACATCATGTGTTCGTGCAGGTGGGCAATGCCCGTGATGCCGGGCCGCTCGTTGACGGAGCCGGCCTTGTAGTACAGATGACAGGTTACCAGCGGCGCCCCGGGCTGGGGAATCATGAGGATCTTCAGCCCGTTGTCCAGCACATGTTCCTGGACATCCAGCGTGATCTCGCCGGCGGCCAGTGAGGTGAACACAAGCAGGATGAACCAAAGGACAATACTGCGTTTCATGCCCTTGACCTCCTTGAATTTTGGTGGACCGGTACCGGTGACGCCGGTCCGGCCGTGAAATAAAATCGAATGAAAATGTGAGCGATATGGTACCAATGCTCCACATCTGGGATGGAATGAGGCGACGGGTCGCCGGGACCCCGCCGGATGCGTGCGGCCAGGATCCGCCGCGACGTGCACCGTCCGCCAAACGATCACATCATAGCCCAGGACCGTCGTTCCGAGTATTGCCGTTCGGTAACAAAGTGTAACGAAGTTTTCCGGTGAAGGATCATCGGCTCATTCCAGCGCCCGGCGGACCAAGGTCGAACACGGCAGGCTTGCGTTCATGGGTGGATTTGGTATAGTGGATTTGACACGTGATACACCCACAACGGATCTTGCTCTGGGCAGGAATCGGCGACTCGATTGTAACGCCGGCGGGTCCGTGTCGAGGAGATGACCATCATCGCGAAAATCCTGATCATCAGTGCCCTGTGCCTGCTGGCTGTTGCCTGCGAACCGTCGGCCCCCGAGACACCGGCCGAGTCCGGGCCTCCCCCGGCGCCACCCGTCAAGGTCGAGTTCCACGCCGCGGCCGACCAGCCGGGCGCTGGCATGTCATTCGTGGAACATGAGTCGGGTGAGGGAGGGATCTATGTGGCGGCGGAAATCCTCCTTTCCAACGCCGACATTGAATCGGCCACCGTCCAGCAGGATGATTACGGGGCTTACCAGGTCGACATTACCTTCACCGAAGCGGGTGGGACCAGGTTTGCCGAAATCACAGGCCAGTCCATCGGCCGGAAAATCGCCATCCTGGTGGACGGCCGGCTGGTCTCGGATCCCGTCATCCAGGACCGGATTACAAATGGCCGGGCGGTGATTCACGGCCATATGTCCCGGGAAAAGGCCGAACGCCTCGCCCGCGGCATCACGGGCGGCCGCTGACGGATCCGTCGAAGAGTGGATTTCTTAGGTCTGTGGGTTATGCGACGACCCGGCTGAACTTCAAAGTTTCGATGATTATGTGATGTCCACGTAGCCAAAGCGGCACTCCGTGCCGCACGCCGTGCACGCCATCCCTTGCCCCAATACTGCCGGTAAACGGATGTCGTTTATGGACTTCCCAGCGGAGCTGCGCTTTTATGACGGCCCAACGATGTGCCC
>JAFGRT010000188.1 GCA_016935015.1 Acidobacteriota bacterium
CAATGGGACCCGCAGACGCCGCTGCCGGCCCGCTTTGCCGTGGCGCGGATCTACGACGAGAATTTCCACGATCTGCCCAAGGCCCTGAACTATTATCGCCAGGCGATTAATCTGGAATCTGATTATCCGGAAAATGTGGTCCATGCCCAGAACCGCATCGAGGCGATCAACAGGGAACTGACCCGGGAACCGTAGGGGGAGCCCCTCCCCGCCGGGCCGGAAAATCATACGACGCGCACCAGAGCAACCCATGCCCACCGGACTGTAGCGGTGGGCATTTTTGTCCGGCAGGACACCCCGCTAGCGAGTGGATAGCCCATGCAGATCACGGTGATACTGGCGATATTTATGGCCCTGCTGGTCGGCGAAACCGTGGCGAGCCAGGACGTCCCTTCCTGGCTGGCCCCGCGCGGCGTCGGGGAATGCCTGGCGTTCTTGGTCGGATCGCTGCTGCTGGCCGCTTCGCTGTTTCGGATCCTGGTCCGCTCGGCCCTGGTCCGGCTGCGGCGCTCGGACCGGCCGACGGCGGGGGGCTTGCGGCTGCCGGGCCGGATCGACGCCCTGCTGCGGCTGATGATTCTGCTGGTCTATGCCAGCCAGTTGACGCGGGCCGGATGGGCCTGGCTGATCTACGTCCGCTGGAACCTGAACCGCTTTATCCTGGTCGATGAGTTGCTCCTGCTGCTGCCCTTCGTGCTGCTGATGCTTTTGTACTGGTATTGTTACTATCCGGTCAACCGCCATGTCCGCGAACAGATCATGATGGGCCAGCTCGTCGAGGGCCTGGCGACCCGGCCCGTCTGGAGCCGCCGGCAGTATATCCTGTTTCAACTGCGGGGGGGCCTGCTGATTCTGCTGGCGCCGATCGTGTTGATCCTGGGATTCCGCGACCTGGTGGACCTGGTCCGTATCCGCTGGCTGCCGCAGACAAACTGGGTGATGCTGGCCAGCGAGCTGGTGGTCCTGCTGGGCGTGGCGGTCATTTTCATCCTGGCCCCCTGTCTGCTGCGCTATATCTGGCTGACGCGGTCGCTGCCGGGTGGCCCCCTGCGGCGGCGGCTGGAGGGGTTTTGCCGCCGGATGCGGCTGACCTGCCGGGACATCCTGCTCTGGGACACCTACAGCGCCGTGGCCAATGCCGCCGTGATGGGGATATTCAGCCGCATCCGCTTTGTCCTGTTGAGCGATGCCCTGATCGAAAACATGCGCGACGAGGAAATCGAGGCCGTCTTCGGCCATGAGGCCGGGCACGTTCGCCATCACCATATTCTGTATCTGGTTCTGTTTGTCCTGGGCAGCGGATCGCTGGTGGTGCTGGCCAGCGAGGGATTTGCCTGGCAGTTGCAGCAGGTGTGGCCGGCGGGGCCTGCCTGGGACCGCTACGGGCAATGGGCGGTATCCGGCTGGTTCATCGGCATGCTGATCCTGTGGATTCTGCTGTTCGGCTGGGTCTCCCGCCGCTTCGAACGCCAGGCGGACCTGCACGGGGCGCTGATGGTGGACCGGTCCGGCGTCCGGCTGAATGATGACGATCCCGCCGGGCCGGACACGGGCGATTCAGTCCGGTCCGACGTCCGGCCGGATCCGATGGCCGAGGATCTATCCGGCGAGACTGAAACCCGGGCACACTCTGCCCGGACTTATGCCTTGGGAGTTATCGGGGCGCGGATCTTCGGGACCGCCTTAATGCGGATCGCCCTTTTGAACGGCCTGTCGCCGGACGCCCACTCCTGGCGTCACGGCAGTATCCGGCATCGGGTGTTGTTCCTGCAGGAGCTGGCCGACCGGCCGGCCCGGCTGCGGGGGTTTCGGCGCCGCATGGCGCTGCTCAAGGGACTGATCCTCGTCGCGGCGGCCGTCGGCCTGGCCGGCAGCGTGTGGTTCTATTATCGATTTGGCGGCTAGGGGCCATGCCGGCGTAATATCAGGGATGCGGTGGTGTCTGCGATGAAGGTGATCAAGCACGGAATCGACCTGGTGGAATGCAAACGACTGCAGGAGGCGATCGACCGGCACGGGCAGCGCTTTCTGGACCGCGTCTTTACGCCGGCCGAGCAGGCCTACAGCCGCCGACACCGCCGGCAAGCGGAGCGGTTCTCCGGGCGTTTCGCCGTCAAGGAGGCCGTCTTAAAGATGCTGGGCACCGGCTGGCAGAACGGCATCGCCTGGACGGATATCGAGGTGGTAAACGACCCGGCCGGCCAGCCCCGGGCGAACCTGACCGGCCGGGTCAAGGCCCTGGCCCACCAGCAGGGCATCGAGCAGATCGCCGTCAGCATCACCCACACCAGCGGACTGGCGATGGCATCGGCAATCGCGTTGGGTCATAAGTAGATAAGTAGATGAGTAAACAGGTTAAAGTGCATCCGGATTAAAAGTATTTTGATTTCCAAAAGGTGAAAAATGGACAGACTAAAAGAGCTGACACAGAGGCGTAAGGCGGCGCATGAAAAATTATTGAATCTGGATTCGAAGGTATATAAGGCGTTTCTGGAGATGGAACAGGCCGCGTATGGCGACAGCGCGTTGCCGAAGAAGGTTAAGGAACTGATAGCGGTGGGGATTTCGGTGACGATGGACTGCGAGTCGTGCATGCAGTGGCACATCGAGCAGGCGGCCCAGGCGGGGGCGTCGCAAAGGGAAGTTTTAGAGGCAGTGGAAGTGGGGATCGAAATGGCCGGCGGGCGGGCAACGGTATCGGCACGGTTTGCACTGGAAGTGATGGATGTCGTATTTGCCGAGTAACGATCCGGACGGAGCTGCCGATTGGCGGCGAGACGCCAGGAGAATCAAATCGTCGGGTGGGCCGCTTGAACGGCGAAGTCGGGTTGTGGGCATGTGATGCAGGATTGCTTTTTCGAGGTCATTGTGGTGGGAGGCGGGCACGCCGGCGTGGAGGCCGCCCAGGCGGCGGCCCGGCTGGGCTGCGCTACGGTGCTGGTAACCATGGACGAGGCCCGCATCGCCCAGATGAGCTGCAACCCGGCCATCGGCGGCCTGGCCAAGGGCCAGATCGTCCGCGAGATCGACGCCCTCGGCGGCCTGATGGGCCTGGCCGCCGACGAGGCGGGCATCCAGTTCCGCATGCTCAACCGCAGCAAGGGACCGGCCGTCTGGGGCCCCCGCGCCCAGGCCGACAAGTGGCAGTATGTCCAGGTCATGCGTCGTCTGCTTAGCGGGTGTCCCGGCCTGACGATCGTGGCGGATACGGCGGCGCGGCTGCGGGTCGAGTCCGGCGGCGTCCGCGGGATCGTCTGCGCGTCCGGGCGGCGGCTGGATGCGGCCGCGGTGGTGCTGACCACCGGGACGTTCCTGCGCGGCCTGATCCATATCGGCGACGATCAAACGCCCGGCGGCCGCTACG
>JAFGRT010000189.1 GCA_016935015.1 Acidobacteriota bacterium
AGCTTGAGCGATTGCAAGCAGGATGCTTGCGCCACCGTAGTTCAAGCTTCCAGCTTGAGCGATTGCAAGCAGGATGCTTGCGCCACCTGTGCAGTCTGCCCGTCAGGAGACCGACAGGCAGAGGGCGGGTTCCGTGTCCGCGGGGAGCGGCGGTGCCTCGCCGGGACGATGGTAGGCGAGAAACTGTTCCAATCCTTCCGCCGACATGTAGCGTTTGAGAATGCGCGGTTCGGTGCGGGTCAGGTCCACCATGATCAGTCCGTCGAGGGCGTCGTTGAAGTCGGGATCCACGTTGAAACTGAGCAACTTGCCGCCGAGCTTCAGGTATTGCTTGAGCAGAATGGGGATCCCCTTACCGTCGGCTTCCACGTCGGAGATCCAGGTGGACAGTTCGTCGATGTCTTTGGGCCAGGCGTCGGCCAGCCCGGGTTTGAGCCCGGCCACGGCCCGGGGGCGCAACGGGTGCGGGGGGCTGACCAGCGACGCCAGGTCGGGCAGAAAGTTGTTCAGCTGGAGAAAGGCCACCATCAGTCGGCGGGAAACGGAGTGGTAATCGCTGGCGATGCTCACCGGGCCGAACAGCACCTTGTAGCGGGGATGACGGGCCACATAATGTCCGATGCCCTTCCACAGGAGAAGCAGTGGCGCGTATGATTTCTGGTACTCGGCCCGGACAAAGGAGCGCCCCATCTCCAGGGCCGGTCCCAGCTGCCGCAGCAGACCGGGGCGGAAACGGAACAGGTTGTGGGTGTAAAGGCCAGCAAGGCCGCGTCGTTTCAAGATACGGTCCGTCTGACCCAGCCGGTAGGCGCCCACGATTTCCTGCCGCGCCTGATTCCAGACGAACAGATGAAGGTAATGATCATCGAAACGATCGAGATCGACGGCCTCGCCCGTGCCTTCACCGGCCGCGCGGAAGGTGATCTCGCGCAGCCGCCCGATTTCCTGCAGCACCGTCGGGATCTGGGCCGCCCGGGCATACACCACTTGGCAGCCCTCGCTTTTCAGCAGGGTCTGACGTTCCGGCAAGGTCCGGATCTCCTCCGCCATGACCGCTGGGTTTAGAGCTGCAATAACGGGCGGCGGCGTACGGGGGCGAACCACCCGGCGAAGCGGGGACAAGGCCGGCCGGCGCCGGTTCATGGCGCTGCCCAGGAGATAGGTCCGGAAGCGCAGATAGTGCCCCAGATGCTCGTCGCCGGATATTTCGCTGATTTTACGGGGAGAGATGGCCGTGCCCACCCGCAGGCGGATGACGGTGCCCTGTTTGTTGAGCAACTGGCGCGGCAGCAAAACAGTGCGCAGCATGGGATGAACCAGGCCGGCCAGCTGGAAGGCCGCGTTGTTCCGGCCGGCAAAAAAGACGGGGATCACGGGCACTGCGGCCAGGCGGACGATCCGGGCGATGGATGAATGCCACACTGGATCTTCCACCCGCCGGTTGCGCCAGTTGAAATGGGACACTTCGCCGGCGGGGAATACCACCAGCAGATGGCCGTCCTTGAGCCAGCGGACGGCCGTCTTGAGGGCCGCAACGTTTTTGCGCGCCGAATCGGGCCGGCCGAACGGATCGACGGATATGAGGTGCTCCCTCAGGTCGGGGATGGCCTGCAGCATGTAATTGGCCAAAACCCGCACATCGGGGCGGATCGACAGAAGCAGGCGCAGCAGAATCATGCCTTCCACGCCGCCGAAGGGGTGATTGCTGACGACGACGCCCGGTCCGCTGGCGGGAAGGTTGGACAGATCGCCGGTGGAAACCTCATGCCGGACATTCAGCTCGGTGAGGGCCAGATCCAGAAACTGTGCGCCCGACCGGCGGGCGGGCAGGGTGGCGTACTTTCGGCGTAAACGGTCGACGGCGAGCATTCTCTCGGCGAGGCGACGGGGCAGGCCCCGGGAAGGGGCGTTCAGCGGACGGATGGGAGACGGGGGAGATTGACGCAGAATGTCTTCATTCATCGATTTTCACCTCTGCCGTGTTTATTCGCTGGCCGGTGCGTCGGGCTGCGTTCCAGGGATGTGTAAAGATCATCTCATGAAGCCGCCGCGGTTGTGCGCCCGGCCGGCCATCCACGATCAGGGACAGGATAGCCGGCATGTGTGAGTCGTCCGTTACGGTTCAACAAGTTTTCCGTCAAACGGATGTTGGAATCGGATGAGGAGGTAGGCAGAATGGGGGAGCTCTGCCAGGGGCGACATCATAGTGATGGAAGGGTAAAGGGGCGATGGATTTCCTAGGAGACGGGCCTCCCTTCAGGAGGCGTTGGCCAATCATCCGCCTCTACCCAGGACTCGCGGCGCGTCGTCCCGGGCTTCCGGCGGCGGTCCCTGCGAGACCACAGAAGAGCCTCCTTCGCGGCGTGACGTCCGGCCGGCTGTGCTATAATGAGGGCAGAAACATCGCCGGCCGCGCGCCCGTCGCATCGCCCCGTGTAAAGGGCATGGCGGGCGTCGCCGTCGACCAGGCATCCACGCTGCCGGCACGAGGCGGGTCATGTCCGACGTGAATGAAAACTACGGTCGCAACTTCCAGTTCTGGTTCTGTTACATCTCCTTCTGGCTGGCGTTCCTCTGGTCGCTGTACGCACACGGCTGTTTCGATTCGTGGTCGTGCTGGAAGGCCTATTTCTCCGCGGTGAGCTATTTTTTCAGCCATCTCCTTCTCCTGTCCTGAGCCCGTGGCGAAGTCCACGGGGCTGCGCCGCTGACAACCCAGGTCCAAATCATTGGCGATGATACAGTTGAAGGCACGGTGTGGTGTTCCCGGCCGCCGAAGAGTACACGCCGCCGGATGCCAGCCGATCCGGGGCTTTACAACTTTCCTGAAAAAAGCTATTTTGGAGGCCGGAAAGTTTGTTGGCGCGAGGAATGTTCATGCTCAGCCGAATCGGCCGGTTGTTGCGCGGTAAATGGCTGACCGTCTCCAGCATCGTCACCTTCGCCCTGGTGTTGCTGCTGGTGGTGGTCCATTCCTATCTGAACATCCAGCAATCCAAGATCATGGCCCGCAAATACCTGGTGTCCATCACCGAAGGAGTCACGGAAACGGTGGACTGCTGGTTGCGCGAACAGAAGAACCTGCTGATCCTCATCTCCCGGACCGACCTGGTGCAGGATTTTCTGGACGATCCGGCGGGCACGGATGTCTCCCGGCTGACGGAGCTGATCCGTAAAAACCAGCCGCACTACATCAGCTTCTTCATCGCCGATGCAGACGGGACCATCCGGGCCGGATTCCCCGAGGAGCCGGAGGGTCAGGGCCCGTTGAAACTGCACGATTACCCCTTTTGGGACGAATTCGCGGCCAATCTCTATCATGTCCATATCTCCCCCCAGATTCAGCGTTCACCGCACAACCGCAAGCTGACCTTCTATATCCTGACGGGGGTGTTCGACAGTCGTCGCCATTGCCGCGGCTTTATCGGCGCCTCCATCGATTGGGACAAGTTCATCGAAAAGTTCATCATTCCCATCACCGTCGGCCAGACGGGCTACGTGGCCATCACCGACGAGGACGGCCGCAACATCGGCCACCCCGACAAATCCCTCAACCTGCGCAACCTCTCCCACCTAACCTTCATGAAAAAAATCATCACCGAAAAGAACGGCTTCCAGGAATACCGCTTTCAGGGCATCCCCAAATTCATGGCCTACCACCAGTCGTCGGAGAGCGGCTGGATCGTCAACGCCTCGGTGAGTGAGGCCGAACTGGTGGAAGGATCGGTCTATGCCCGCAATCTCATGCTCCTCATCGGCGTCATCCTGCTGTCGGCCATGCTGCTGATCATCGGCTACATCGACATTTTCCGTCTGGGCAAAGCGCAAAAAGAACTGATGGACAACCAGCGCAAATTTCGGCTGATCTTCAACCACGGCACCGACGGGATCTTCGTGCATGCCCTCACGCCCGACGGGCAACCCGGTGAATTCGAGGAAGTAAACGACATTTTCTGCCGCATTCTGGACGTCGTCAAGAATGATCTGTCGCGACTGGCGCCGGACGAACTGCTGCGGCTGGAGTGGCCGGGCGGCTATGCCCGGATTCTGTCCGAACTGGCGACGGAGCATTACTGGATGGGCGAGGTGCCCCGGGAAGCCGGCGCGAACGAGTCGCCCCAGCATCTCGAACTTCGGCTCTTCCTGCTGGTGGTCGACGGCCGGCAGTTCGTGCTCGGTTTCGTGCGGGACATCAGCGACCGGGTGCGGACCCAGGTCAGGCTGGAGAGCCGCCGGGAAGAGCTGGACCGCCTGGTCCAGGACCGCACCAAGGAATTGACAGCCATCAATGTGGAACTGCGTCGCCAGATCAGCGAGCGAGAGCAGATGGAAAAGGCCCTGCGGGAAAGCGAGGAAAAATACCGCAACCTGGTGGTCCGCGCCAACGACGGCATCGTCGTTTTTCAGGATGAGGTCATCAAGTTCGCCAACGACAAGATGTCGGAGATTTTGGGTTATTCTCACGAGGAACTGTTGGGCATGGGCGTGACGGATATCGTCCATCCCACCCTGCGCCGCTCCATCCTGGCCCGCTACAAGCGGCGGATCCGCGGCCGGCGGGTGGAGCCCATCTACGAAACCAGGTTCCTGGACAAGCACGGCAAACAGGTGGACGTGGAGCTGAATGCCGGCATCATCCAGTATGAAGGTCGTCCGGCGGACTTCATCTTCGTGCGTGACATCACCGAGCGGAAACGGATGGCAGAGGAAAAGCAGCGTCACCAGGAAGATCTCATTCAGACGGACAAGCTGGTGGCCCTGGGAACCCTCGTGTCGGGCGTGGCCCACGAGATCAACAACCCCAACAACGCCATCATGCTCAATGCGCCCATTCTGGAGGACGCCTGGAAGAACGTGCTCCCCATCCTCGAGGAATACCGCCGCAACTACGGCGATTTCATGATCGCCGGTATACCCTATTCCATTTTTCGCGACTATCTGGTGGACATCATCGGCGACATCGAAAAATGCTCCGGCCGGATCAAGACCATCGTCGAGGACCTGAAGAGTTTCGTCCGGCCGAGCCACGCCGAGCTGAGTGACGAGGTGGACGTCAATGAAATGGTCCGTTCGTCCATCAACCTGACGTCCAACCTCATCATGAAATCCACCCGGCATTTCCACGTGGAATACGACCGCGAGATTCCACCGATCCGGGGGAGCTTCCAGCGTCTGGAGCAGGTGATGGTCAACCTGATCCAGAACGCCTGCCAGGCGCTGCCCGACCCCACCCGGGGGCTGACCATCATCACGCGGCTCGTTCGCGAACGGGACCAGGTGGAGATCGTGGTGGCCGATGAAGGGCAGGGGATCCCGCCCGAAAACCTGAGCAAAATCATGGATCCCTTTTTCACCACCAAGCGGACCCGGGGCGGCACCGGGCTCGGCCTGTCCGTTTCCAACAGTTTGATCAAGAAACACGGCGGCTCGTTGACCTTCGAATCCGAAGTCGGCCGGGGGACCCGGGCCTTGGTCAATTTGCCAGTCAAAAACACCGTCAGGGAGATTCGACCATGAGCGTTTTGTTACCCGTTGATCCGATTCTCATCGTCGATGACGAGCTCCCCGCCCTGAAAAGCTTCGAGGTCAACCTGCGTGCCGCCGGTTATTCCAACATGAAGCGCATTCAGGACAGCCGGGAAGTGATGCCCTTTCTGGAAGGGAACGCGGTGATGATGATCCTGCTGGACCTGACCATGCCCTACGTCTCCGGCCAGGAGCTGCTGAAAAAAGTCCGGGAGCAGTACCCGGAAATCCCGGTGGTGGTCATCACCGGCCTGAACGACGTCACCATCGCCGTGGACTGCATGAAGAACGGGGCGGTGGATTATCTCCTCAAACCTGTGGAGCGCAACCGCCTGACATCGGCCGTCAAGGCGGTCATTGAGTTGTGCGAACTGAGACGGCAATACCGCCGTCTCAAGGAACATTTGCTGCAGGAAGACCTCGAGAACGCAGCCGCCTTCGAGCATATCGTCACCCGCAGTCAGAAAATGATCGCCATTTTCAAATACCTCGAGGCGATATCGTGCTCCAGCGAGCCGATCCTCATCAGTGGTGACACCGGGACGGGCAAGGAGCTGCTGGCCCACGCCGTGCACAATCTGTGCCGCTTGCGGGGCCGGTTCGTCGCCGTGAACACCGCCGGTCTGGACGACGCCATGTTCACCGATACCCTCTTCGGGCATCGCCGGGGAGCCTTCACCGACGCTGTCAGCACCCGCGAGGGGCTCATCGAGCAGGCCCAGGATGGGACCCTGTTTCTCGACGAGATCGGCGACCTGTCACCGGCCTCTCAGGTCAAACTGCTGCGCCTGATTCAGGAAAAGGAATACTACCCTCTTGGCGCGGATGTGGCCAAATTCACCAATGCCCGTATCGTGGTGGCCACCAACCGCGATCTCAAGGCGGCCATGAAAGCGGCGGAATTCCGAAAGGACCTGTTTTACCGGCTGTCGGTCCATCAGGTCACCATCCCGCCCTTGCGCGAACGCCCAGAGGATATTCCGTTGCTAGTGGACCATTTTCTGGCCGAGGCGGCAGAAGACCAGCGAAAAAAAACGCCCACCCCGCCCCGTCAGCTGTACACCCTCCTCGAAACGTATCATTTCCCCGGAAATATTCGTGAATTGCGGTCCATGGTATACGACGCCGTCAGCCAGCATCAGGGGAAAGTGTTGTCCATGGATACCTTCCGCAAGGCCGTGGGTCTGGAAACCGGCGCCCTGCACATCAGTGAGACGCCCGGACCGGCGCCCGACGATTTGCTGGCGGAATTGCCGGAATTGCCGACCATCCGTGACATGGAAGAGATGCTGATTGCCGAGGCAGTGAAACGGACCAAGGGGAATCAGAGTCTGGCCGCCCAGCTCCTGGGCATCACCCGGCAGACTCTCAGCAGCAGGCTGGGCAAAAACAAACACTGAGTTTCCCGCCGGCCCCCCGGCGATGCCGCACCCAAAGGGTGTTAAAATTTTTAACACGTCAAATTCTCCGACAACCAATTCCTACTAATTTATTTACAATCATTTGAGCTATTTTTTTTCAGTCCCGCGTAGCGCTCACGTCAAATTTTCCACCACCCGTTTTTCTGGACTCCGACTCCTGCTTCATCCTTATAACCCTCGCAAAAAATGTGAATTAGAAGGGGATCAAATGCCTGGCGGCGATCATTCTCCATGTTGGCATCGGCCTTGCACTTATCCGGCTGACGTCACGTTTATATGCGGATATCAAGCCCTAATAAGGAGGATTTGATGGCTAAAAAATTCAAGGAAATCCTGGCGGAAACCGGCCAGGAACTGGAGTACCAGTATGGTGGATCGGCCCCGGTAGAGCTGGTGGACCGTGAAATCAAATGGCAACCCCACCCCCGCGTGCAGAAGCTGAAAGACATCTACATGGATTCTCTCTCTTCCGCCAACAACGAGTTCCCCTACTGGTACACCCGCGAGTACTTCAAGCATGATAATGAAGTGCCCGTGGTGCGTCGCGCCCTGGCCTTGCGGGCCGCCTTTTCACACCAGACGCCCGTTATTTTCCCGGGCGAGTTGCTCACCATGCGCAAGGCCGCTTTCTTCCGTGGTTCCTTCCCCATGCCCTGGCTGTCCGAGGGCTTCTACATGGCCAAGGAAGACGAGTTTTACCAGGAAGCCCTGAAGCGCGGTTCGGCCAGCGTGGACGAGCACTCCAAGTTCGGCCAGGGCGGCGGCAACGTTGTCAAGAGCTTCGGCAAGGTCGTATCCATTTCGGGCAAGTTCGGCATGCGCCAGGAAGAGGTCCCGGTGCTGCTGGAGCTGGCCAAGATGTGGTACGGCAAGTCCGTGGATGACCTGGGCCACAAATACGAGCAGATGGTGCCCGACTACGATGTCAAGGAAGCCATCATGCGCACCATCGTCTGCATGTTCGACTCCGGCTTCACCCTGCCCCAGGGCCGCGAGGTCATCAACTACTACTATCCGCTGGAGAACGGCTTCGACGGCATCATCAAGCTGTGCGAGGAGAAAAAGAACGAAGTGGCCGGCAAGGCCGACGGCGACGGCATGGCGGGCATGAACCGCCTGTACAATTACGAGGCCGTCATCATCGCCGTCCAGGGCATCCAGAAGTGGATCAACAACTACGCCAAGCATGCCCGCTGGCTGGCCAGCCGTGAAAAGGACGCCAAGCAGAAAAAAGAGTACGAAGAGATGGCCGAGCGTCTCGAGTGGATCGAGCACAACCAGCCGCGCACCTTCATCGAGGCCTTCCAGATGATCGAAACCCTGCACATGGCCGTGCTCAATGAAGACGCCATCTCCGGTCTGTCCCCCGGCCGAATCGCCCAGGTCCTGTATCCCTGGTTCGAACAGGACATCGCGGCCGGCCGGATCACCGAAGACGAAGTGCTGGAACTTTTCGAGCAGGATCGCGTTGTCAAGACCTCCATCGACTGCTTCGCCTCCATGGGCGTGGTTGGCGGCGTACTTTCCGGCAACACCTTCAACACCGTCTCCATCGCCGGTGTGAACAAGAGCGGCAAGACCGCCTGTAACCGCCTGGAATACCTCCTCCTGGAGGCGGGCGGCCGGAACGCCATGCCGCAATCCACCCTGGCCCTGCTCTATGACGAGACCATTCCCGACGATTTCCTGATGCTGGCGGCCGACGTCATCAAGTCCGGCGCCGGCTATCCCGCCTTCATGAACAACGACGTGGCGGCGGAATTCCTGCTGAGTCATTACGGCCACGAAGGCATGACGGTGGAAGACGCCCGGGCCTGGGCCATCGGCGGCTGCCTGGAAACCTCGGGCTGCTGCTGGAAGCCGCTGCACCTGAATGGCAAGGAGTACTCTATCCCCGGCGGCTGTGGCCAGCCCACCAGCGTCGGCGTGCACTTCGTGTCCATGCCCAAGGTGCTGGAACTGGTGATCTTCAACGGCGTGGACAAGCGCACGGGCATCAAGGTGTTCGAGCCTCACAACAAGAAGCTGGATACCTACGAGGAGTTGTTCGAACAGTACAAGATCTACTGGGACAAGGCCGTGGACGTCCTGGCCAAGACCAACAACATCCAGCACGACATCTGGCGCAAGAACAACATGGCCATCATCAACTCGTTCATGAAGCCCGACT
The DNA here is from genome assembly GCA_016935015.1 of Acidobacteriota bacterium. GTDB lineage: Bacteria > Acidobacteriota > JAAYUB01 > JAAYUB01 > JAAYUB01 > JAFGRT01. The sequence continues at coordinate 9,118 of JAFGRT010000189.1, forward strand.
GCCTGGACAAGGGCCATCTCATCAACGAGCTGGGCTATCGTTACAACGCCACCTTCAACATCGAGAACACCGGCCAAATCACCTGTATCAATTCCCTGGCCGCCCTGAAGAAACTGGTTTACGAGGACAAGAGATATACCCTCGAACAGATGAAAGAGGCTATGCTGGACAACTTCGGCTTCAAGACCGCTCATGAGATCGGCTCCTTCTCCCTCATGGACCAGGAACAGCGCGAAGACGGCAAGGGCAAGTACGAGCAGATGCACTTCGACTGCCTGCAGGCCCCCAAGTTTGGCAACGACGATCCCTACGTCGACAACATCCTGCTTGAATGGGAGAACTGGTTCTGCCCCCACAGTGAAACGGTGGAGTCCCTCTACGGGCATCCCATGTACGCCTGTCAGATCTCCGTGTCCACCCACGGCGCCATGGGTTCGGCCACCCTGGCCACGTCCGACGGCCGCCTGCAGGGGACGACGTTCGCCGATGCCTCCATGTCGGCCTACCCCGGCACCGACCGCAACGGTCCCTTCGCCCTGATGAATTCGGCCGCCATCTGGGATCACTCCAAGTCCCAGAACTCCCAGCTGAACATCAAGATCCATCCGTCGGCCATCAAGGGGCGCGAAGGCTCAAAGAAGCTCATCGACCTGGTGCGCGCCTATATGCGGAAGGGCGGATTCCACGTTCAGTTCAACGTGGTGGACTCCAAAGTGCTGCGTGATGCCCAGGCCCATCCGGAAAACTACCGTGACCTGATGGTCCGTGTGGCCGGATTTACCCAGTACTGGGTGGAGATCGGCAAGCAGGTCCAGGACGAGCTCATCGCCCGAACCGAGTACGAGGCTCTGTAATTCAAGACGAGCAAAACTTTAGGAGGAATATCATGGAAGAACTGAAGATTTATAGAAACAGCCGCAATTTCGCTCCCATCGACGTGGCCAAGGGCCTGGACCTGACCACCGGGGAAAAAGTGAACGCCGACGACATTGATCCCAATTACGAACGCCTGCCCAAGTGCCAGTATTGCAAAAACTTCAAGACGAACAAGGAAAAGATCGGATTGGGCTGGTGCCAGGCCGACAAGAAGAACCCATTCATCGCTTACCCCGATATGTGCGCCGTCACGTGTGGCATGTACAACGACGAATAACCCGTCCATCACCAGACCGGGGGGCGCATCGGGGCGCCCCCCGGACAAACTCACGAACGTCTTGATCTCTTCATCATTGATTATACATAAAAAAAGAAAGGCTGACATGCCTCTTCGTGCGGGGAAGTCTTTGTCGCATGAGCGAATAAATTATGGGTAAGGAGAACCTGCAATGAACGATAGCAAAGCAAAACTCTACGGTTGGTCGGTTGTCCTGGCATCGTGGTTGGCGGTGTTCTGCCTGTTTGGATACCGGGCCACATTCGCCATACTGAAGGGTCCCATGAGCGCCGATCTCGGCTGGTCCCAGGCCCAGGTCACCCTGGGGTACTCCCTGATGATGGTGTTCTACGCCGTTACCGCTTTCTTCAGCGGCATGATCCTGGACAAGTGGGGTACCAAGCCGGTGTACGCCGTCGCCGCCGTGTTCGGGGGGCTCGGCTTCTTCCTCACCAGCATGATTCATACCCACCTGGCCTATCTGTTCACCTTCGGCCTGCTGGCCGGTATCGCCACGGGCATGCTGTGGGTGACGTCCACCGTCTCCGTGCGGAAATGGTACGTGGGCAAAACCTACGCCACCATGTGGGGCATCGCCTTCGCCGGCGCGCCCATGGCCCAGTTCGTTCTGGCCTACATCACCAAGTCGTCCCTGGCCGGCGATGATCCGCACGCCTGGCGTGGTGCCATGGTCACCTTGTCCATCATCATCTTTATCGCCCTGGTTATCGCCGTCATTCTGGCCAAGAAATCGCCCGAAAACTACAGCATGAAGCCGTTCGGCGAAATGCCAACTCCCAAGGGCGGTAAGGCGGCCGGTGATCATGACTGGACCGTGAAAGAAGCCTTCTCCAAGTATGCTATATGGGCGGTCGTCCTCACGTTTCTGACCAGCATGATGGCCGAATTCCTCATCTGGACCCAGGTGGTCAGTTACTGGGTGCAGGATCTGCAGTGGAATCGTGACACCGCCGTGAACATCTACGCCATCATCGGCCTGGTGGGCATCGCCAGCATGCCGCTGATGGGCATCTTCGCCGACAAGGTGGTCAACGGCGTGGGGCATGAGGCCAAGGGGCGCAAGATCATGCTCATCATCGGCCCGTCCACGGGCGTCCTGGCCTGCGTGCTACTGCTCATGTCGGGCAACGGCATGTTTTGGGCCTATATCGCCTCGGTGATCTTCGCCGTGTACTGGGCTATCGTGCCCGGCGGCGTAGTGGGCTACACCGGTGCCATTTACGGTCGCAAGACCCTCGGCAAGATCTGGGGACTGGCCACACTCATCGTCATGGGCATCGGCCCGTTTACAGGTTCCTTTATCGGCGGCCTGCTCAAGGATGTCTCGGGCAGCTATACCTACTCCATCTACTATGCCCTGGGTTCCTTTCTGGTGTCCATCCTGCTGGCCGTCAGCCTGCCGCTGGTGGCTGTGCCGAAAAGAGTCGAAATGCCGGCGGTCGAAGCCATGGCCGTGGGCGGTGGACATAAATAGTTTGAATGGTTTTCGGCGTCTCCCGCCGGCGGATCCGGTGCGGAGACGCTCATAAACCGTTCAAGTTTACTGGAGGTGTTCGACATGTTTGAAAATCCTCAGATTTTAAGCCAAGTGAAGGACAAAGATGCCACTTCCCCGTCGGAGCTCAAAGCCCTCATCTTCGATATTCAGGGGCATTCGGTCCATGATGGTCCGGGCACCCGCACCACCGTGTTTCTGGCCGGCTGTCCGCTACACTGCGTGTGGTGCTGCAATCCTGAAGGTCTTTTCAACAACCCCACCATCATGTACAGCGACCGCAAGTGCAAGCTGTGCTACCGCTGCGTGGAAGCCTGCCCTTACAATGCCATTACCGTCAACCGGGAAGACGGATCATTGATCCATAATCGGAAAATGTGTGACCACTGCCTGACCAAGGAATGCCTGGACGTCTGTTTTCATGAAGCCATCTCCGTCAGCGGTGAATATTACACCGTCGACGAGCTGATGCAAATCTTCCAGCGCGACCGGCAGTTCTGGGGCAGTGAAGGCGGTGTGACTTTCAGCGGCGGCGAACCGCTGATGCACCGCGAATATCTGCGTGAGGTGCTGCGCCGCTGCAAACAGTCGTACATCCATACGACCATCGAAACCACCATGTGCGTACCCACCGATTACCTGATGGATATCCTGCCCACCATCGATTGGATCTTTGTCGATATCAAGCACATGGACCCCCAGGCGCACAAGGAGTTGACGGGAATTGACAACCGTTTAATTCTGCACAATATCCGTAAAGTGGCTGAGGCGGACTGGGAGGGTTTTATCGTCGTCCGCATCCCTATCATCCCCGGACTCAACGATTCGGAGGAAAACATCCGGGCCACGGCGCGGTTCGTCCATGATATTGACCTGGAGGTGATCAACATACTGCCGTTCCACCGTCTTGGGGAATCCAAATACCGGCAGTTGGGGAGAGTCTACGAGCTGGTGGACCAAACGCCTCCCCCCGAGGAGCATATGACGCGCCTCCAGCAGGTGATTCAGTCTGAAGGACTGATCTGTTTCGTCGGCCACAAGACACCCTTCTGAGTGCCGCCGGCCGCGGGGGTGGTTCGGCACGAGACCACGCCCGGCTGCACCGATCCCCGGATGTTCATGCGGGGAGCGAGCCGGGGACCGGCGCGGCGGACCGCACGAAGGAATGGCGGCCGGGTGGCCCGGAACTGAGGTAAAATATCATTGAAGGAGGCATTTCCCTCATGCGTGCAAAACCAATAGCGGCTCTGGCACTTGTAACGGTCTTCTTCCTGCCGCCGGTCCTGCTGGCCGCCGACGGCACCGGTAACGGCAACGGTACCGGTGAGAAGCTGTTGTCCTGGGGCATCGATCACCGGTTCCGGTCCGTGTTCTATGACAACATCATCAAATACAACGATGACCTGGACGACGACCGGGATTTCTTCCGGTTCCGTACCCGCTTCTGGGTGGACGTCCCTCTGTCCAAAAGCATCACCTTCTTTTTCCAGCTCAACAACGAGTTCCGCAAGTACACCACGCCCGACTTGGAAGTGGATCTGGACGAAGTCATCGTCGAGAACTTCTATGTGGATTTCCAGAAGATGTTCGGCAGCAACTTCTCCCTGCGGGTCGGCCGGCAGAACCTCATGCGCGGCGAGGGTCTGGTCCTGTTCGACGGCAATGCTCTGGACGGCTCCCGCACCGCCTATTTCAACGCCGTGAATCTCGCCTATGACTTCGGCAAGGCCAAACTGGAGCTGCTGGGCATTCACAATCCTTCACAGGACCGTTTTTTCCCGCGGATCAATGACAAGGAAAAGCCGTTGACGGAATGGGACGAGCAGGCCCTGGGCGCCTACTACACCGACCATCACCTGGCCCAGACCGTCGTGGAGACCTACTACTTTTACAAAAAAGAGTTCAACTGCATGTACGCGCCTACCCATGCCCAGTATCAGCCCGAACGCCGCCTGCACACCATCGGCGGGCGGGTCACCCACCTGCTGCGCAAGGACTGGACCCTCACCGGCGAATTTGCCGGCCAGTGGGGCAGGGAGCATCCCGACCGCGACATGACCGGCTGGGCCGGTTACGCCCACGTGAAAAAGACTTTCGCCCACGACTGGAAACCCTACGTCAAGTTCGGCCTCACGGCCTTTTCGGGCGACGATCCCGACACCGCCGAGTGGGAAGGCTGGGATCCCCTCTTCTCCCGCTGGCCCAAGTGGAGCGAGTTGTACATCTACAGTTTCGTGCCGGAAAAAGGGGTAGCCTACTGGTCCAACGCCACCTGGTGGCAGGCCGAAGTGGGCTTCTCGCCCCTGAAGGAGCTCAGCGCCCGGGCGACCTACTACTACGTGGGCGCCTTCCACGATTTCCCGGGCACATCGGCCATCTACGGCGGCGGGACCCACCGCGGAAGCAATTTCCAGGTCCGCCTCGACTACAGCTTCTCCAAGTACGTCAAAGGCCATCTTCTCTACGAGTCGTTCATGCCCGGAGATTTCTATTCGGCCCAGGACATGGGCTACTTCCTGCGGTTCGAACTGTGCCTGCAGTACAAGGATATTATAAAACCCTGGTAAAGATACTGCCCTTAAGCTCTTTATACGTTTCATACATGAGGTTTATACCCCATTCATACTTTTCCTCGCTCCGGCCGGGCCGCTCCGGCGGTGGTCCGACCGGAGGTTTTTGTTCCGAAGGATGGCTCCGCGCCGCAGCGGGGAATGACGGGCGGCCACCGGCGCTATCGGCGTCCGGTGTCGACCGGATCGGGAGAGATCATGACTGAGGATCGTTGCAACGAACTGATGGATCAGATTATCCGGCTCGAGTGGGACATGTTCAGCCGGGTGCGAACCCTGGAACCTGCCGAGTGTCAGGAGCGGGGCGGTACCTTCCGGGTGATGCGCCGGATGCACCACTCGGTCATGCCCGAAGCGGTGCTGGAGTCATATCTGGACGACCTGCGCCAGGCCAACATTCGCGGGCGCAACCTGATGACGGAGAAATACGCCCGCATGCAGAAGCTTATGCCGCCATTGAGCATCAATCCGCTGATTCCGAAGATTGTGGATATTGAGGCGGAGTGGATGCGCGATTTGGCTGACCGCTTTCCGGCCACCTTTCAGTCGGCCATTCTGAATTTCGTGAACTACGCCTCGTGCGAACTGGAAACCTACTCCGACCGGACGCTCTTCCTGTACCACGACATGGTGGTGGAGGCGCGTCGGCAAGACCGCAATCTGGCGGAGGAACGATACAGCTACCTGTTCCGGAAGATGGGGTACGACTCCATCGCCGAACGGGAGGAAAAGCACAAGGCGGATCCGGCTGTGGAATGATTTTTCTATCGATTCTATCTTGCATCTAGCCCTTCACAACACATTGGTTTGAGCCCGGGACTTCAGTCGGCGCGACCCCGGGCTTTTCTTCCTTGTGGGCTCGTATTCAGATGAAAGGTTCGTCCTTCACCCATCCAAATGAAGGCCGGTAGCCAGACTCTGGGCGATGCGTTCGACCCATACGTTCCTGAGAAATTTCTGCTGACGAAGGAAGTCGTTTCAGGAAAAACGGAGGTATTCACCGGCCCCGCCGTCGTAGCCCTTGGCGTAGCGGATGGCGCTCTCGGGACAGGTGTTGACGCACTGCTGGCAGGCGATGCACTCCGTCGACGTGACGCGGCGCCCCTTTCGCATATAGTCCAGCAGCCGGATATTCATGGGGCAGTGTTTTTCGCACAGACCGCATTCGGTACAGAGATCCGGCCGGATCTCGATTTTCCAGATGGAAAAGCGGGCGCCCAGTTTCATCAGCACGGGAATGGGGCACACGTACTTGCAGAAGGCCCGATTGTCTTTCAGGACGACCGCCAGGATGATGGCCACCGTGAAGTAGAGCAGGTTGCCGATGAGCAGCCAGTTCAGCCCGACGAGGGAGTGCTGGTCGAAATCCTGCATCCGGAAACCGTACCAAAGCACGAGGACCAGCCCCAGGGCCAGGCCGAAATGCACGTACCGCAGGGCGCCCCAGTATCTTTTCCGGCCCTGGCGGGGCGACATCCAGGGCAGGAAAT
>JAFGRT010000030.1 GCA_016935015.1 Acidobacteriota bacterium
GGATTTTTTCTGCGAGAGGGAGACCGGTGGTGGCGAGTCGGAGGTTCTTGCCCCGGACGTATTGCATGGCAATAAACAGTTGGCCGTTCAGCTCGCCGGCATCATACACCCGACAGACGTTCTCGTGGGACACCCGGGCCTGGGCGCTGGCTTCACGCAGGAAAATCCGTCGTTCCTTTTCATCCGGATCCTGGATGATTTTAACGGCGACGTCCCGCTTAAGGAGGCGGTCATAGGCAAGGTACACGATACCCATCCCGCCGCGGCCCAATATCTTCATGATTTCGTAGCGACGGGAAAACGCGGAATCCGCGCCGAACACCGGCAATGGGCTGGCCGGGTTTTCTGCAACCGAGGAGTCCCCTCCCGAGACGGAGCGGCGCAGGGTAGCGGTCAGCTGGTCGTCGGACGTTCTCTTTTCCTTTTGAGTAGGCACGATGTCGGTCTCTTCAAGGAGAGCCAACAGCCGGTCGTCGCTGGCGGGATCGTCCGGATCGGCGTCGGCGGACAGAATGGCCTGCCGGATTTGCTCCGGCGAAACCTCGCCGCGCCGTAGAAGTGCGTTAAGTACTTTTCGTTCAATCATATCAGGATTTGAGCGGATAAAGAACACTCTCTTTTGTCATTTTGTATCCGTTAATTGTAACAGTCTTAGGGGTGGGAGGCAAGAATGGAAACCACCGGCATCCACGCCGCGAAGGCGGTGCGACGTCGAGCAGCGGATTTCTTGGGCACCAGGGGTATTCCCGGCTCTCTTTCGTCAGCCGGCAGGCATGATGCGACATCAGATATCCATCAGGTCCTGGATTTCGGACAGATCCTCCCGCAGCTTTTTCAGCTGGCGCAAGGTCCGGCGAAAGGTGGAGACCCGGTTGAACGCTTCCGGCAGAAGAATTTTACGGTCCGCCTGCAGATATCTCGATGCGGGAGTAAGCAGGGCGGTTTTTTGCCGGAAAAAACCGAGCAGCAGATAAATGAGCAGGCCGGGCGCGTCTGATTTTTCCGGCAGCATGACATGAATCCGATCCAGCCCTTCCTTGCTGAAGAATTGCAGGGGGAACGCCGGATCGGGCACGTCCTGCTGCCAATCCTTCTGCAACTGCACCTGCAGCACCCGGTCAAACGCCTTTTCCCGTAGGTTCAGGATGCTGGGCCGGCAGGCAAACACGCCGCCCCGGCCGATTTCCTGGCTCAGGCGGGCCATCTCCCAGAAAACCTCGAGGGAAAGGTTGCAGAAGGGCTCGCGGTGGAGGATGAACCGACCCCGCACCTCGCGGAAGCCTCGCAAGCTGCACTCACCGCAGGTGCCGGCGTGCTGCAGCCGGAAGATCTTGAGTTCGTCGAAGTTGTTGCGGAGTTCGCGCAGGACGGCCCAGGTATGATCGTGGCTGCCGCCGTCGATGGCCAGGATCTCCGCATCCGGTACGCGCGAGGTGATGACCTGGTGAATTTCGTCGATGATGCCCAGGACATCCTGTTCGCAATCACGAAAAGGGACCACCACCGACAGGGACGGCAGTTGCTGTTTTCGGGCCACGCGGTAATCTCCCGTGCGAATCTTCACTTCGTTCCGGGGGACGGATCTCGCGCAGCCACTCCGCGCCGGAAAGAAAGCGGCGCGACCTCGGGCGAGGAACCGACCGGCGGTGTAATCTGTCTCCGCGGAATGCCATATGACGGTGTCGACTCCTATGTAGCAGATCTCACGGCGGCAATCAAGTGCCTCGTTGGATCCGCGGTTGGAATCGTAGGGTCAGGCGGTTACAATGTCCTTGTTTGAAAGGAGGCACAGCCATGACCATCCGCACACCGCTGTTGACCGTGGACATTATCATCCGGGGCGGTTCCACCGCCGAGATTTTCCTGATCCGTCGCAAAAATCCGCCGCCCGGATGGGCCCTGCCCGGCGGTTTTGTGGATGTCGGCGAGACGGTGGAGGCAGCGGCGGTGCGGGAAGCACGGGAGGAAACCAGCCTCCATGTCCACCTGAAAACGCTGCTGGGGGTATATTCCGACCCCGCGCGCGATCCGCGCGGGCATACGGTCAGTGTGGTCTTCGTGGCCGATGCCGTGAGCGGGAAGCCCCGGGCCGACGACGACGCCGGGGATATCCGGGCCTTCCGTCTGGATGCGTTGCCGTCGACGATCGCCTTTGATCACCGCCGGATCCTCGATGATTACCGCCATCGTTTCCTGAAACCGTCACCCCCGACTGCGCAGTGAAATGGTCATCCCTGCGGCGACCGCCCGTCGGCCGGCCCGGGAAAATCATATTGCATTCCCCGCCGATTCCGTCTATAGTGCACTCTTGTTTTGGAGAGGTGTCTGCTCAATGGCCGATGCATGGCGAGTGATCATCGACGAATCCCTGCCGGGAATCGAAAACATGGCGCGAGATGCGCTGCTGCTGGAGTCCGCCGCCCACGATCATGAACCGCAGACTACACTCCGTTTTTATCGTTGGATCATTCCCACCCTGAGCCTGGGCAACAAGCAGGATCCGGAAATAACCGCGGATCTCGATTTCTGCCGCGACAACGGAGTGGATATCGTGCGCCGCCCCACCGGTGGCGGGGCCGTGCTGCATCACCTGGAACTCACTTACAGTATCGTCAGCAACGACCGGATATTTTTCCCGAGCCACTCCATTCTGGACATCTACCGGCTGGTGGCCGACGCCTTGTGCCGGGGATTGGGCAATCTCAAAATCACGGCCCAGGCGGTGAAGAACGAGGTGACCGCCCGGGAAAACCGCCGCAATTACATCCAGTCCCCCCTCCCCTGCTTTTCGGCGCCGTCCCAGTTCGAAATCTGCGTCAAGGACAAAAAAATCATTGGTAGCGCGCAAAAGCGTTCCCGCGAGGCGTTTTTGCAACATGGCTCCATCCCCTACAACTACGAGTGGCCGCTCCAAGCCGGTGCCATGCGATCCACCGCCGAAGAGCTGCAAAAAAGCATGACCGCCATCGGTGAACATACATCCTCCCTGCCCAGCTATCGGGAGATGGTGGAAGCATTTTTGCAGGGTTTTGCCACTTCCTTCCGCACCAAGATGAACATCGAACCCTTCTCTGAAGATGAAATCCGCCGTGCCGGCGCACATGGCCCGCTGTTCAAAGTGGATTACTAGATCACCTTCCTTCCGCCCGTTGCGATCTGCTGAATTGACAGATGAGGGATCTCAGAACGGATCCACCGGCGGGGAGTAGTATCTTTTCGGTCACACTCCGCCAAGGCGTTCACGAAATCGTGCGGAGACCGAGATGCCCGGCGATTAAGTCCGCCACGGCATGGATATCCGATAGGGGAACACGGGGCAGACCGTGTGGGGCGGGCACGGTGTCCGACACCAGCGCTACAAAGTCCTGCGGCCGGGCCTGGCACAGCAAACCCTCGGCGGGCATGGTGTGGGCCACCTCCAATCGGGCCAGACCGGATTCACTCTTGAAGCCTTCCACAATCAGCAGATCTGGATGGAGAGGCGCCAACATCCGCCGGTAATCGGCCAGGCCGAAATGCGGCGGTACATCGGCCGTCAGGTTCAGGCTTTCGCTGGAAAGAACCCCGGCGGCGAGGGCGCCGGCCGCCTGGTGGCGCCGGCTGTCCGTACCGGAGGGATCCAGCCGGTATCCATGGGGCGCGTGTTTGAGAGTGGCGGGGCACAGCCCGCGGCGGCGAAATTCGGCCACCAGCTTCTCCACCAGGGTGGTTTTGCCGCTGTTGGCGCGACCGACAATGGCAATGACAGGAATCATCAGATTTAGTATAGGGTGAATTTTACTTCGATGGTCACGTAGCAGTCCACGGGCCGACCGTCCTTAACGGCCGGCTTGAAACGCCATTTGGTGGCCACCGTTTCCAGGGCTTCCTCGTCCAGGCCGTACCCAAGGCCGCGGATGACCTTGAGGCTGTCCACCCGGCCGTTTTTGCGGACGATGCCGTACAGCAGCACCACGCCGGAAATACGGTTGCGGATGGCGTCGTTGGTGTATTGGGGAATGGGTGCCTGAATGGCCTCGGGGCCGATGACACCGGCGCCGACGGTGTACACGCCGTCACCACCCGTACCGCCGCCGGTTCCGTCCAGCGGGCCGGAGCCGCCACCGCTGGCGCTGGGCGGGCCGTAAATGTCCCCCAGGCTCAGCTGGGTGGAAAGCTGCCCCTTGAGATCGGGGAGGATCTCTTCCTGTTCTTCGTAAACGGGCTCCGGATCATTGGGTGTCAGGTCGGGGACGGGGACGAACACCGGCTTGGGCTTGGGAATGGATGTCTGTGGTGGCGCCTGCTTCGGCTTGGGCTGACCGCCCCGCCGGGCCGCCGGGCGGGCCAGCTGACGGATTTCCACCACCGTGTCCTGAATGGTGATGACGTTGGACATCAACTGGGGAAAACGGACGATGAACAACAACAGGTGGAACAGAACCGCCACCAGAATGGCCACCTTGATGGGGCGCTTCTCCTCCTGGATCATGAGGTCGTACAAGCTTTCCTTGCGTGGCATGTTGGCGATGTCTTCTGTCATCAGTCAGCCCTGTCGGCAGTCGAATTCGTCATTCTATACAGATAACCCGGATCGGGTCAACGGTTCATTTCCATTTCCGATTATTAGAGAAACCGGCCAAACCAAACGGTCGATTTCGGATGCAGGCATGGAAAAATGACGCTCACCTGACCGGAAAAATGCGCACCGGCCTGGTTTACCGGAGTGTTGCCTTCTCCCGGTCCAGGCTGAACGAGGTAAGAGGCGGTGTAATGGTGTCGCGCAAGCTGTCACGGGTGTTGACCACGTTCAGTTTCTGAAAAATGAACACAAACTTCTGACGCAAATCGTCCTGAATCGCCGTCCGGACATGATCCGGCAAATCCCACAGGCGCTTCTTGAACGGTCCGAAAATCTTTTTACGGGTTTTGTACAAGAATTGTTCGAATGTCTGGCCTTCCTTGCGTTCAGCGCCGTGTTTGTCACAGATGTGATCGTACATCTCCGCCTTGAGCTCGGCCGGGAACTGCGGATGATCCAGGATGATGTTCTGGAAGGCGGTGGCCAGGTGAATCTCGGCCGTGCCGGATTGCGGAAAATGATGAAACATCTCGTCGGGCAATGTCGAGGCCCCATGCTGGACAGCCCCGGCCATGCCAAAGCGTTGACGGGCCAGACGGGAGAGGGATTCGAGGGTGGCGAAATCCAGCTTCACTTCTGCAATGCTGCCGTCGGGCATGGGTATCCCGCCGTGGGTAGTGCCGGTCTGGATGCTGATTTTGCTCAGGCCGACGGCATAGGGGTCATATTTCTTCAGGGACAGGAGGAAACCCTCCATGAAAGCCGTCAGTTCTTCCAGGGTGCTGTTTTTTCCGCCGACTTCGCCGATTTCTCCGCCCACGCTCACGGAAATATTGTTGGGTTCCAGGCGCCGGATATAATCGGTGAACATGGCGCATAATTCGTAGTTGCGCCGCTGTTGCTCGTCGATGGTCTCCTTGGTGAGATCCACCAGCGTCGAGGTGTCGATGTCAATGTTGTAGAAGCCGGAGCCCAGCGAGTCCCGGATGAGCAGCTTGATGGCCTCGATTTCCATATCTGGATCATCTTCATAAAGCGCCGCCTTGACCTGAAAATGGTCACCCTGCAAAAAAACGGGCCCCGTGTAACCGGTCTTGATGGCGGCGGCCGTCACCACCACCGAGTACTCGGACGGCCATTGCTGCGAATAGTTGATTTCGGAGCGGGCGATTTCGAAAATCAGCGGGCCGATCTTGTGCTCGTTGATGATGTCGAAAACCGTTCGGGCGACGTCATAGGTCAGTCCCCGGATATTGATGGCCGGCACGGTGAAGTGGTTGAAATGGCCCTTGCCCTTCTGCATATAGAATTCGTGGATGGACGCCGGGTAGATCCCCAGACGGTCGGCGGCGCTGCGAATGGCCAGCCGGCAGTGGCATTTAATGTCCTCGTCGGGATTGAAGACGGCATTGTACGTCAGCCGGTCGATGAGATCCCCGCGCAGCACACGGGGGGCCACCACCCGTCGAACCCCTTTGGCGGTAAAATCCAGCACTCCGGAGACGGCGTTGAAAAACTCGTTGATATGAAGAAACATGGTCGGGCTCTCCTTGGATGAATGGTATCTGCCCTTGCGCCCCACAGTGTATTGCAACAATCGCTGAAAATTCAATCCCTTTTTGCCGCTCCCCCCCTACCGGAGATTGTATTCGGCGCGGGATTTGGTTACCATGCTGGCGGATGGTGCGTCGTGACCTTGCCGGGCGACGGATTTCCGAAGGTCCTCGCCGACGAAACAATCAGGAGGGATGGATCATGCATGCGGACGAACCGATGCCCAGAGGCCGGGTCCGGGACTTTCTCCACCGGCTGGATCTGGAACTGGGAGCGCTGGACGAAAAAGCAGTGGAGTCCCTGTTCGATACCTTTGCCCGCAAGGCGCAGCCGCGGGTGATGGAACTTCTCAGGGCGATCGCCGAACAGAACCGGATCGCCGAAGAATTCCTGGCGGAATCGTTGTTCCATTTATACAGTGTGCAGCGTTTTTATGAAGAGACAGAGCAGGTCCCGCCTCCCCGCTTCGGGCGCCGTCGCCTGCTGGCCGGGCTGGATGACGTCGAGCGGATCATTGACGGACTTTCGCCGGAAGTCGACCTGATGAGTGATCCTCTCACTGCCGCGGAAATTCCGTTTTTCGCCGATGATATCCCACGCCTGTTTTTTCACCGCTGGCGCGCCGAGCTCCAGGACATGCTCGACTTCGGGGAGGTCAGCGAGGACCTTTACTGGGACCTGCTCCGTTTTTATCTGGTTGTCCTCAGGCTCTACCACGACGAATTTTCCGATTTCTGAACTCATGGGTACGGTGGGGAATGATCCCGGCGGAGAACTCGAGCGGTCCCCCCGGACAGCACTCCACCCGCTCTATACACCGGCGTAGGGATTTTCCGGATCGTCAACCGGCCGGGTGCGCCAGCGGCGGTGACCCCATAGCCAATGCTCCGGCCAGCGCCGAACGGCCTCCTCCAGCGTACGAGCGAAACGCTGGGTATTGCGCCGGATATCCGTTTCCAGATCACCGGTCTTCTCCAGCGGCATTTCCGGCAGGTAATGAAACGTGTAGCGCGCCTGACCTCGCGGGTTATGTACCATAAACGAAGGCAGGATCACGGCGTCGCTTTTCAGGGCCACCAAGGCAAAGCCGGGTGTGAAGGAGGCGGCCTTGCCGAAAAAATCCACGAAAATTCCCTCTTTGGCCTGGACATTCTGATCGATGAGGATTCCGACATCCTCACCGCGGCCCAGTGTCCGCAACACCTGACGCAAGGCGTTCTGTTTGGGGATAGCCACGTTGCCGGTCAGGCTGCGGTAGCGGCACAACAACTCATCCAGCCCCGGCTGGTTGAGGTTCCGGACGATAAAATGCACCCGCCGGGCCACCACACCATGACAGAACGCCATGAGCTCCCAGAAGCCGAGATGGGCCGTCAGAAACAAGACCGGGCGGTTCTGTTCCTTGGCCTGTTGGAAATGTTCCGCTCCGGCGAAATGGATCAGGCGATGGAGCTGATTTTCCTTCCGCAGCGATGGGAAACGGGCCACCAGCACCAGGTGTTCGCCCAGGTTCTGGAAAGACCGGCGGGCGATGCGGCGCTTCTCCGCCGTGGATTTGTCCGGAAAGGCGATATCCAGATTGATGCGGGCGATGCGGCGGTGTTTGCCGCTCGCCAGGTAAACGCCCCACGCCGCCGAACGGCCGGCGGCGACGGCCGCCCGGAAGGGGAGCCGGCGTAAAGCCAGGAACAGGGCTTTGATGAACCATGTCAGGATGTTGTCCGACCAGAGGGGAAGTCTCATACGAGAATCCATACTCCAGGGTGTTCGCGGTGTCCAAAACCGGTGAAATGACTTCGAAGGCCCGACCGCAGGGGCCCTTTCAGCCCTGGACGGGGGTTCATTTTGCCCGAGGGAATTCTTTTTTGCAACGAGAAAAAACCCTTGTCATAGCGAACCATTTTATATAAAGTATACACTCTTTATTTTTTGTCCGATCTAGAGGTACGTGTAGATGAAAGAGAATCAACCCTTCCCCGAGAATCATCCCGAGCACGAAACGCCGGAAACGGACATCGTGCCCGAGGAGAGTGAACAGGCCGAACGAGAGACGGCCGAAGCCCAACAAGAAAAGGAAGCATCTGCTTCGCCGGTGCCGACCGAGACCCCAGTGGAAGAGACGATGGAGGCCGACACTGTCCCTGCCGATGAACCGGCGGAGACGCAGGGTGAAGGCGAACCTCCGCCGGAACCGGCGGTTTCGCCCGAGCCGGTGACGACGGCGGCGGAATTTGAGGCCCCGGTCGTCCGCTTTGCCGAAAGTGAACCAGAACCCATGGCGGAGACCCCGCCGCCGAGCGAGCCGGAAGCAGCGGCTGAAGTCGCCGTCGATGACGATAAGGGCGCCCTGGAAGCCAAGGCGGAACCGTCGGCCGTTGCCGCCGGGGAGGCCTCGCCCTCGGAAGATATGGCCGAAGAGACACTATCGCCGGCCATGGAAAAGCTGACGGCCGACCAGGATGCCGCACCCACGGAATTCGAGAAGATGATGGAGGCCTACGAGCAGAAGATCGCCGACGTGCGCAAGGGATCTTTTGTTGAAGGCAAGATTGTCAAGATACAGGAAGACAATGTTCTGGTGGATATCGGCACTCGGTGCGAAGGCATTTTCCCGGTGGACGAGATCAAGGACAAGAACGGGAACCTGAAATATTCCGAAGGCGATCCCATTATCGTCCAGGTGCTGTCGTCCGCTATCACTGATTTCAGCATCCGGCTGTCCCATAAAAATGCCCGAAACTATGAACTGCTGGAAGAACTCCGCAAGAGTTACCAGGAGGGTACGCCCGTCGAAGGCACCATCGTCGAAGCCATCAAGGGCGGAATGCGGGTGGATATCCATGGGCTGGAAGCCTTTTTGCCGGCCTCCCAGGTGGAACCTCGTTATGTGGAAAACCTGGAGCAGTATGTTGGGCTGGCCGATCGGTTCCGCATCGTGAAATTCAACATCCGCCAGAAAAAGATCGTCGTCTCCCGCCGGGCCGTTATGGAAGACGAGATGGAAGAGCGCAAGGCAGAACTGTGGAATACGCTGCAGTTGGGCGATAAGGTTAAAGGCAAGGTATCCCGGCTGACCGGCTATGGTGTGTTTGTGGACCTGGGCGGGGTGGACGGCCTGATCCATATCTCGAACCTCTCCTGGGACAAGGTTAAAAAACCGTCGGAATTGGTGCGGGTGGGCCAGGAGATCGAAACCCAGATCATCGAGCTCGATCGGGAACGGGAGCGCATCGGCCTGGGCCTGAAGCAGATGGTGGAAGATCCCTGGCTGACGGTGAGCGATCGCTACTTCGTGGACCAGCGTGTCACCGGCGTGGTGGAGAAACTGGAGAGTTTCGGAGCCTTCGTGAAACTGGAGCCCGGGATTACGGCCTTGATTCCCATTTCGGAGATGAGCTGGATCAAGCGGATCAACCATCCGTCAGAGGTCCTATCCAAGGGGGATCAGGTGGAAGCCATGGTCCTGCGGGTGGATCAGAACGAACGGAAAATTTCCCTGTCCCTGAAGCAGGTAACGCCTTCACCTTTCCAGCATTTTGTGGATCAGCACCAGATCGGCGAAATCCTGGACGGCGAGGTCACCAACGTGGTCGGCTACGGCGCCTTCGTCAAACTGGATGAAGGCGTGGAAGGGCTGCTGCACATCTCGGAGCTCTCCTGGCTGCCGGTGCGTAATATCGATGAATTCGTCAAGGCGGGTGAAAAAATCCAGGTCAAGATCATCGGTGTGAACCGGGAAGACGAGCGGATTTCACTTAGCGCCAAGCTGAGCGAACCGCCCGAGGATGAACAAGACAACGTGAAGAGCGACACGCGCGGGGTCCGGGACGACCGGCGGCCGCCCCGCAAGGGAGCACGGAAGGACAAAGGCGAAGATCAGCACTATATCCTGAAAAAGGTGCCTTCCTCTTCCACCAAACTGGGCGAGATGTTCCCGCAGGATTTATTGGACAAGATGAAATCCAAGAAATAACTGCGTCGACGGCGCAGTCGGGCGAAAACCGCGATGAGTGGCCCCGGTCAAACAGCCGGCACCGCTCAATGGATATCCCGTCGCTGCAGTCGCGTCCATGGGAAAAAAAGCCTACTCAAAACCGACCCGATCCGCCCCCCAGAACCAAACGGTCCCTTCCTTGTGCTGTGTGTATCTGAATCTCGGCGACGATGAATTCGTCATCGCGGAAGAAGGGTTGACCCTGCAGCCGATGGCATCCGCACGGGATGTTCTTGCCTATATCGAGACCTGCGGGCAGCCGGAAGAATGTCTTCTGGTGGCTGTCTCCCGCAACCTGATGAAAAACTACCTGGCACTGTCCACGCTGTTTTTCAACGAGCGAACCCACGATGTGACATTCCTGCCGGTCATTCACGCCCGGCATCGCATCCCGCCGTTCAAGGATTTCCTCTTTGGCCGTGCACCCCGCACCCTCGCGCGGCTGGATGCGGCGACCCTGGACGAACTGGTGATCCAGCGGGTCATGGATCGGCGCCGGTTTCAGCGGATACCGGTGGAATTCGTCGCCTTCGCGGCTCCGCCGGGTGCGGATGAGCCGGTCCCGGTGGTCTGCCGGAATATCAGCTGGGATGGAACCTATTTTGAAACCAAGCGGGACCTGAAATTCGAAAAATTCATGATGGTGTTGCGTTCCCGCCTGCATAAAATCGAGTTGCCGGCCCGCATGGTCCGCAAAATCTACATCGATACGCCGCCGCGCCGCTTCGGCTACGGTGTGCGGTTCGGGATGCCGCTGCCACTGACCCTGATTCAGTATATGTTTATGAAGTATATGAAAGATACGGTGGTCCCAGTCGGGGAAAACACCGATGAACTCGCCGGTTCCTGATGATCCGCCGCCCCGGGGTGGGCCCGCCTTTTTATCCCTGGTTTACGATTTGTCAACTGTGCTATACTTGGTTGAAATTGCGCGCCTCGCGCCTATTTTACCCGCAAGGTCAGGCCGGTGTCCAAGATCAAGTCCATCATTCAGGATCAGAAAAAGGGAAAGATTTTCAATCTGCTGCTGATCTTCATGCTGATCGTGGGGACCATTCCGCTGGTGATCAGCGGCTACAACCTGATTTCCTACAACAAGAACATTCTGGCCCGTGATCAGCAGGTGCTGCACCAGCAGATCTGCAAGGCCGTTGCCAGTGAAATCCGGCTGTTCCTGCAGTCCTGCTTCAACATGATCATCACTTTACAAAAAGGCCTGGAGCTCAATTTTGCCGAGGGCGCATCGGAAGAAATCTTCACTTCGGCGAAGACCCAAAATATTCTCGAATCCCTTTTCGACGCCCACGACCGGATCATCTATATCAATGCCATTTACCGCAACGGAAAGGGTGTCCAGAGCGGTATTCTGATGAATGAAGAAGAGCTCCAGGGCGACATCCAGCGTGCCTTTCACCATTGTCTGGAAGTCAGTGAAACCTTTGTATCCCGGCCGCGCTATTCGCCAAAATCCAACCAGGTCTATATCACCATCGGCAAGCGTGTATCTTCGGGGGACGAGGCCGGCGGTGTCCTGATCTTTGTCTACAACATGACGGATGTCTACGTCAACATGCGCCGCATTGACTCGGGCAACACCGTCTTCGTGTTGGACGACACGGGGAGCCTGATCCTGCACCCCAATATCCAGCTGTTCTCCAAAGAAGTCAATATGGCGCAGCACCCCATATTCCAGGAGATGAAAAAGCTCCGCACCCATGCCATTTCCACCTTCCCTTTTGAGGAAAAGTCGGGCGAAACCATGGTGGGAATGGTTGGCTCTGTTTACATGATTCCTGAAAACCACGTCAACTGGGGGGTCGCCGTGCAGACGCCCGAGGATGTTGCCAATCTGGATATCGTGAAAATGCAGCTACAGACCATCACCTGGATCGTCCTGTCCATCATTCTGGCCCTCATCATGAGTTTTATCTTCTCGCAACGCCTCAGTATTCCCATTCAAAAACTGACGGCCAAGACGCTGTCCATCACCGATGGCAATTTCAGCGAGCGGGTGGACATCCAGTCGCGGAACGAAATCGGTATTCTGGCGGACAACTTCAATCTCATGTCCGAGAAGATCGAAAACTATATCGAGCGCCTGAAGAAGGCCGCCGAACAGAATCGCCAGCTGTTTATCGGGGCCATCCGCACACTGACGGCGGCCATCGATGCCAAGGACCCGTACACGCGCGGTCACTCGGAACGCGTGACGCAGTACGCCCTTCTCATCGCCCGGGAAATGAACCTGCCGGCCAAGGACATCGAACGCATCTACCTGGCCGGACTATTGCACGATGTGGGAAAAATCGGTATCAGCGATTCGATTCTGCAGAAACCGGGCCTGCTGACGGAAGAGGAATATTCCCTGATGAAGCTGCATCCTCAGCTCGGTGCCGATATCATGAACCAAATCCCCCAGCTCAAGGAGGTCTTACCGGGAATCCGCCATCATCATGAGTGGCTGGACGGATCCGGTTACCCGGATGGTTTGTGCGGCGATCAGATCCCGCAGGATGCCCTCATCATCGGCGTGGCCGATTGTTTCGATGCCATGACCACCGAGCGGCCGTACCAGAAACCATTCACCGTGGAGGCGGCGCTTTCCCGAATCAAATCATTTATCGGCAAGCGGTTCGCCGCCGGGCCGGTGGAGGCGCTCTGGCGGGCGTATGAGAAGGGGAAGATCGCTCAGCCGGATCAGACTGAAATCAAGAAGTACAGATACATCACGAGTAACTGATCATGCCGTTCACGAAAATTCTGTCGGATCTTGTGGACGAGGTTGATGGATCTTTGGGGGCAATATTCCTTGACGATGAATGCGAATATGTGCAGTACTTCGGCCATATCGATTCCTTCCGCCACAAACTGCTGGGGGCCTATCAGGGGATTCTGTTCGGACAGGTGAAGAAACGAATCGATCATCTGTCGAAGGTGGCTCCCCTGAAAATCGTGTCGGAATACGAGAACGCCCAGTTCATCACCATCCAACTCAAATCGGGCTATTTTCTGGTATTGGCCATGGACCGGCAGGCCAATATCGGTAAGGCCATGAAAGAGATCGAGCGGGTGGCCGAAATTATCAACCGCGAAATCATCTGACAACCGGGCCGCCACCGATGGCCGGTGTGGGGTGCGGAAAAGGAGACAGATATGTTGCTGGCGGTGGATATCGGAAATACCGACATACATTTCGGGATTTTTGATGAGAAGGGACTGCAGGTCGAGTGGCGCCTGCGGACGCGTCCGGAGCAAACCGCCGATGAATACGGTCTCGACTGTGTCAATGTGCTGCGGCATTTCGGCCTCAACAAGGATCAACTCTCCCGGGTGCTGATCGCCTCGGTGGTTCCTGTGCTGGACACCACCATCACCGCCATGTGCCGCAAATATATCGGCCATGAACCCGAATTTATCGACGCCACCCGGCAGCAGTTTCTTGCCATCGACTATGTACCGCCCACCGACGTGGGCGCCGACCGCGTGGCCAGCGCCGTGGCGGCGTATCTCCGCTTCGGCGCGCCCCTCATCATCATCGATTTCGGCACAGCCACCACCTTCGACGCGGTGGACCGGCACGGCGTCTACCTAGGCGGAGCCATCGTGCCCGGCGTGCTGCTGTCCGCAGAAACCCTCAGCCGGCACGCCGCCCGGCTGCCCGATGCCGCTGTGGCGAAACCGTCGCAGGTTATTGGTCGGAATACGGTGGAAAGCGTCCAGTCCGGGCTCTACTACGGTAGTCTGCTGATGGTCGAGGGAATGGTGGCCCGGTTCAGGGAACAGCTGGGCCGGGACGCCAAAGTGGTGGTCACCGGTGCCTTGCTGGACGTCTTCCGTGACGACCTGACGGGGGTGACCGCCTACGAGCGGGATCTGACCCTGACAGGGTTGTACTATATACATAGTAAAAAAAGTTGATGACGTGACCCGATTGAACTACTTCAATTATTACACGGAGATTGAGGAATTCTTCATCCAGAAGCGGGGGAAACACATCCTGCTCTCGCCCCTGGACTGGATGCTTATCGAAACCTGGCGGGAGATGGAGATCCCCCTGACGGTAGTATTGCGCGGCATCGATCGGGCGGTGGCGCTTTTTCAGGAAAAGGAGAGCCGCTACCGGTTCGTCAATTCCCTGTATTACTGCAATCAGGCGGTGCTGGAAGAGCAGGAAAAATACCTGCTGAGCAAAACCGGGGGCGCCGCCGGGGTGGGAGCCGGCGACGCCGAAAGCGAAGGCGCGGCGGTAGCGGATGACACGGCGGCCGTGCAGATGGAGGAGCATGTGCGCAGTTTCCGCCAGGCGCTGCTGGCCTTCGTGGAATCACAGCCGACGGAACGGGTCAGGGAGACAGCGGACCGTCTGGAGAAGCGGCTGGAGGAAATTCTGGCGGCTCACCAGTCCGGCTGTGATGCAGAAGGGTTAGAGCGTTATCTGATGATTCTCAACGATCTGCTGAATCCCTGCCTGGAGGAATGCCTGACGCCGGAGGAGAAGAAAGAATTGCTGCGCGAGTGCCGGGCGGAACTGCGGCATCATCGCCGGAACCTGCCACCGGAGATGTATGAACGAATATTGCGCAATCTCTATCTGAAAAAGCTCAAAGAGCATTTCCGGATTCCAGACCTTTCACTGTTGAATATCCCATGACGGTACGTGAAACCGCTGAAGTTACCATTGAGAAGCTGGTCCATCGGGGGGCAGGCCTGGGCCGCCTGCCGGACGGCAAGGCGGTTTTCGTGCCGTATTCGGTTCCCGGAGAGCGGCTGCGGGTGCACGTGACGGAAGAGCGCGCCTCGTTCGCCCGCGGCGTCATCGAGGAAATACTGACGTCGGCGCCGGGTCGGCGGGAACCGCCGTGTCCGTATTTCGGGGAGTGCGGCGGGTGTCAGCTGATGCATCTGGAGTATGCCCGGCAGTTGGAATGGAAGCAGAAGATCCTGGCCGAGATATGGCGCCATCAGCAGCCGGCGGATTGTGGCACCTCCCGGCACCGAGAGTTCGGGTACCGGCAGCGGATTCGGCTGCATGTACGTCCGGAGGCGGATCGGCTGGGATTCATGCACCAAAATACTAAAAGTATAGTAAATATTGAGGACTGCCTCTTATGTCACCCGGCCATCCGCGAAACATTTCCCTGGCTGCGCCGGCAACTGTTGCCGAAATTGCTGGAGCTGGCCCTGCCGGTGCGGGAGATCCTGCTGGCGGCGGGCGATGACCCGCCGGCCGCAGTCTGGCTGCAATCCTCCAGCCCGCTGGACGGCCGGCAGCTGGCGCGGTTGCGGCGGTGGAGCCCCTATCCGCTCAGCGGATCCGGTGCCGGCAAGGATGCGCCCCGGGTCCGGCTGGACATCGGTGGTGTTTGTTTCGAGGTAAGTCCGGATACGTTTTTCCAGGCGAACTCGGGCGCCGTTGCGGAATTGTGGCAACACCCCGCCCTGGAGGTGCCGCCGGAGAGCCGGGTACTGGAATTGTACGCCGGCCTCGGCCTGTTCACGCTGTTCCTGGCTCGACGGGTCCGCGAGGTTTGCGCCGTAGAGGGCAACCCTGAGGCCCGGCGACTGTTCGACCGGAATCTGGCCCTGAATCCGGCGGCCCATGTGACCTTCCACCAGCATAGTGTCGAACGCTGGCTGGAAGAATGGCGCGGTGATCGTCCCACAGTGGATACCCTGTTTCTGGACCCGCCGCGCACCGGGTTGAGCCGCCCGGTCCGTCAGCGGCTGCCGGAGCTTTCCTTCCGGCGCATTCTGTATCTGTCCTGCGATGCCACCACCCAACACCGGGACCTGCAGGCATGGCTGAATGGCGGGGAGTACGGGCTGAAGTCCCTCACGATGTTCGATTTCTTTCCCAATACCTTTCATTTTGAATGTCTGGCAAGGCTGTATGAACACGGTTCCTGAGCCGACCTCTGTCCTTTCCGTTCGGGCGGTGCCTATTTTCTGGCTGTTCCTGGTGTTCACGGGAGGGATTCTCGCCGGCGGCAGTCTGCCGGTGCTGTACCTGCCGGCCGCGGCTGCCGGACTGCCGGCCCTGCTGGTCATGGGGCTGATCTGCCGGCGCCGCGGCCAGAAACGGTCGGCGTTGCTTTGCGTCGGCCTGGCCGTAGGAGTGGCCGGCATGATCCTGGAAAAATGGGAGGTGAGTCGCTATTCGGCCGCCGTGAACACCCTTGCCCCTCTGCACGGAGTGATGGAACGGGGGGATGCGGTTCGTATCGAAGGGCGCACCATTGAGATCCCGTACCACGGTTACGAGCGCGAGGCCCTGCAGGCAAGGGTCAGGGTGGAAAATGTCTGGATCGGCGGCCGCCCGCAGCCATTGTCTTTCACCACGCTGCTGCGGGTGTATCAGCCCGCGCAGTTCACCTTCACCTGGAGCGAAGGGGATCGTATTCAGTTCCTGGCCCGTTTGACCCGGCCGCGCTGGCTGCGCAACCAGGGGCAGAATCAGGCGGCTATATACTATTGGAATAGTAATATTGTTTGCCTATGCGCCTGTAAAACCCCGCAGCTGGTCTCGGTGGTGGAAGATCACCCGCCCGGGCTCAGACACCGCTTGCGGGCGACGGTGGACAACGCCGTCGAGGGCGCGGTAAGCGAATCCGGCGCCCGGAAAGTGGTGCGGGCCCTGCTGCTGGGAATCAGTATGGATGATGCGACGCTGCGCAGTGCGTATGTCGATGCCGGACTGTACCATCTCCTGGTGATCAGCGGCTTGCACGTAACCCTGGTCATCGGTCTGGTCGGAGCCGTTCTGTGGTTGCTGCGACTGCCGCGAACAGCGGGGCTGGTGATTCTGTTCGTGTGTCTGGCAGGCTATGCCGAATTTGTCCAGCCCCGGATCTCCATCCTGCGGGCCGTCATTATTATTACTATAATTTTAGTATCTAAAGGAATTGATCGCCCGGTCCATTTGCTTAATGTCACGGCCCTGGCCGCCTGGCTGCTGTTATTGTCCCAGCCCTGGTACGTGCATGATCCCGGCTTTCAGCTGACATTCGCAGCGGTGTTCGCTCTGGCCATCGTTTACCCGGTATGGCAGCATAGCGTGATCGCGCCACTGCACCGGGCGGCGGTGACGGTCTGCACCACGCAGGTGGATCTGGCTGCGGAGCCGGAACATGTGCGGGCGCGCACCATCCGGTTTACTCTGGAAAGGATCTGGTTTGAATGGTTTCCGCGCCGGAAGCGCCGGCGGGTACGGCTGGGCTATCTCCTGGGCCTGCGCCTGGCCGCAGCGGTTTTGGCGCCGCTCCTGGCGGGCGTGGCGGTTCTTGCCTTCACCGCACCCATCCTGGCACACATCCATGCCCCGCTGGCCCCGGCCAGCGTCATCCTGATGCTGCCGGCGCTGCTCATTCTGTGGCCGATACTGATCGTGGTGCTGTTGGCGATGCCGGCGACGCTGATCTGGGAAGCAGCGGCCGGCTGGCTGCTCCAGCTGGGCGGTGGACTGGCCGCGGCCCTCAACGAGCTGGTGCAGGCCGCGCCGCTGGCGCCGCGCTGGCTGTATGCCTGGCCCCCGGCGGTCGTCGGAGTGCACCTGGTGCTCCTGCTGTTGCTCGTCCGTTACGGACGCGGCCGAGCCTTGACGTTACTGGCCCTGATACTGGCCGGTCTGTGGTGCTGGATTACCCCCGTCCCTCAGTCGGAAGGCGCTGTCGGGCTGTCCATGCTGGATGTGGGGGAAGGGGAAGCCATCCTCATCCGTGGCCGGCGGGGGGAAAGTCTGCTGGTGGATACGGGCGGCTGGCCTGTTTTCGGGGACGAGGCATCAGTCGCCGGCAGTCGCGGTGACCTGTCCCGGCGTGTCATCATACCGGCACTGCTGAACCAGGGAGTAACGATCCTGGACGCTGTCGTCATCACCCATTTCGATTTCGACCACTGCGGGTCGTTACCGGGCCTGATCCGCTCGTTCCCCATCCGCCGCGTCTACTGTTCGGCCAGTGACTGGCGGCGCCAGCCGCTGCTGGCACAGGAACTGGCCCGCCAGTTGCAAACAGCGGCCATTCCGCTGATCCCGTTGTCGATGCCGGATCGAATCGACCTGCCGGGGGTGGATCTTGACATCCTGCACCCTGCCGGAATCACGGCCGCCGCCGAGGGCAACGCCAATTCACTGGTGATCCACGGCCGGTCCGGCGGGTGCTCGTTTCTACTGACCGGCGACATCGACGCCCGGACGGAAGGCCTGCTGGCGGCGGCGAACCGACTCCAGCCGGTGGATCTGCTCAAATGCCCCCACCACGGGAGCCGCACCTCCTCGTCCGAGACGTTGCTGCAGACCACTCGCCCGGCCCTGGCCCTGATCTCCGCCGGACCGCCGTGGCGCTTCAGTCATCCTTCACCCGTGGTCGTGGACCGCCTGAACCGGTGGGGAGTGCGTTGGTGGTCCACTTACCGTGACGGGCAGATCAGCGTTCGCTTCCGGGACAACCGGCTGGAAGTGGAATGCCCCGTGCCGGATACCCCGCTGGACTTCCCGCCCCCTCCGCTGGTAATCCCTCGTACTTCGAACGCGTCGCCGCGTGA
The DNA here is from genome assembly GCA_016935015.1 of Acidobacteriota bacterium. GTDB lineage: Bacteria > Acidobacteriota > JAAYUB01 > JAAYUB01 > JAAYUB01 > JAFGRT01. Next base: position 18,651 of record JAFGRT010000030.1, read on the forward strand.
AATTTCATTCGCGAATTAATTGAATTTATCGTATTTTAACTTACTGTATAAAAGAGAATAATTGTTCTCTGATTCAGGACCTCCATATTTTTTCCGCATATTTTCATTTCGGTGCGTTTATTACGTTGGAAGTGCAAGACAACCAGCGCGCAGGATGTCTGACGATTTTCAAATCAACAATTGGAGGTTCATGATGAAAAGAAATGTCTACCTGATGGCCACGATGGTGTGCTGTCTTTGCCTGACAATGGCGGCCCTGGCCGGAGCGGTTGCCCGCAGTGAGGGAGCCACGGTCCAGCCGACCAAGGAAGAGGTGGGCAAGGTGAACATCAACACCGCCTCGGCTGAACAACTGGAGTCCCTGCCTGGAATCGGTCCCAAAATTGCCCAGCGTATCATCATCTGGCGCAAGGAAAACGGGAAATTCCAGAAAATAGAAGACATTTTGGCCGTCAAGGGTATCGGTGAGAAGAAATATGCCCGCCTGAAAGAACTGATCACAGTGGAATGACCGGCGTGACGGCGTTCCGGGGAATCGACCGCCCGCTTTGCGCGGGCGGTTTTTTTCTAAATAGTTGTAAAATTGTATGTTTACTGAATTTTTACTTGACTTTTCCCTCCTTTCTAGGTAATACCGAAGTAGCAAAGAACCGTTCGCTGTCAAGCCTCATTCCGCGCATCAAGCGGAGAAAAAGGAGGACGGATGTCTCATCGGGTCATGCAGAAAGAACATATCTGGACTTTCGTGGAAAATCTGGCCCGTAGCCACCGGCTGGTGGGTCCGGTGGCCCGCCCCGGCAACCAAATTTCCTTCGAATATCTGGATGACCACTGGCGGGATATGGTCCTCGATTATCCCCCCAGCCAGTACCCACCCAAATCCATCCTGTTCCCCCGCCGGGAGACGCTGCTGACATTTACTATCAATGGCGAGCCTCCCCAAGTCAGCGCCACGGTCACGGCCGAGCCGACGGCCATCTTCGGCATTCATGCCTGTGATCTGCATGGTATCCGTTGTCTGGACATGGTGTTTGCCGATGGCGTCCCGGACCCTTACTATCACGCCCGCCGTGCGGCGGCTCTGCTCATCGGTGTGTCGTGCCGGCCTGATGCCGAGTGCTTTTGTGCCAGCATGGGCACGTTATTTCCGCCGGAAGGCGGCTTTGATCTCTTTCTTACGGATCTGGACACGGCCTGGCTGGTGCAGGTCGGCAGCGAAAAAGGTGCGGCCGCCCTGGCGGATAACGTCGAATGCCGGGAGGCCACCGCCGAGCAGATCCGGCAGGGACAGGAGCGCTTGGCTGCCCGGGCGCTGCAACAGAAAGGGATCCATATCCGGGTGGAGCATCTGCCCCTCTTGTTCGGGGGCGAATATCATGATCCCATCTGGGACGAGCTGGGGGAACGCTGTATTTCCTGCGGCGAATGCAATTTCGTTTGCCCGACCTGCTATTGTTTCGATGTGGCCGACGAAATGGATCCGCACGATTCAACTTCCGGCCGGCGCGTCCGAACCTGGGACGCCTGCCAGTTGCCGGATTTCGCGGTCGTGGCGGGTGGCAAGAACTATCGGGATACCGCTGCGCAGCGGAACCGTCACCGCTTCTATCGAAAATTCCTGTATCCGGTGCTGAAATACAAGAAATCCTTCTGTGTCGGCTGTGGTCGCTGTGTGCGCAGCTGCCCGGTGGATATCCAAATCGTGGACACGGTGAATCATTTTGTAGAACAGAACCTGCCGGGAGGGAAATCATGACGGACTCACCCTATGTGCCCCGCTGGGCCACCATCCGGCATATCCGCCGCGAAACGCCTTCGGTGAAGCGACTGGAACTGGAACTTGACAATGGACAAGCGCTGGGGCATCAGTCCGGGCAATTTGTTGAGGCCGGTATCTTGGGGCTGGGCGAAGCGCCTTTCTCCGTCAGTTCCTCGCCGCGGCGCACGGATAGTTTCGATCTGGTGATCCGGTCAGTAGGAACGGTATCGGAAAAACTGCACGGATTAAAAACAGGCGACCGGATCGGCATCCGGGGTCCTTTCGGCCATGGCTTTGAACTCGCCCGATTCCGCAACCGGGATGTGCTGGTCGTCGCCAGTGAAATGGGTCTGGCCACCCTGCGATCGCTGGTGCATGAACTGCTGGAAGAACGCCTTCTTTACGGCCGGCTGATGGTCCTGGTGAGCGCGCCCACACCGGAGCAGCTCCTCTTCAAGGATGAGCTGGCGGAGTGGACCAATCGTCGGGATATCGATTTTTATGTGACGGTCGACCGCGCACTTGACCGGGAATGGAGCGGCCATATCGGGGTTGTCACCACCCTGTTTCAACAACTGCAGTTCGATCCCAAACAGACGGTGACGGCCATCTCCGGGCCTCCGGTCATGTACAAGTATGCGTTGCTGGAATTGCTGGGGAGGGGTGTAGCGCCGGCCAGCATATTCCTGACCATGGAGCGGCGGATGCGATGCGGCGTAGGCAAATGCGGGCATTGTCAGATCAACAACGTCTACGTCTGCCAGAGAGGACCGGTACTGTCCTACGCCGATGCCGGCAAGCTGGAAGAAGCGTTTGTCTGACTTGAACTGAATGGCGGCATTCCGGAATCGCTGTCCGAGAGGTCGGACCGGGGGTTGATCGGCCCCGGCCGGGGCAGCGGATTCCGATGCGGGGCTGAACATGAGTAAACGGGATACTGCGGAGGTTGCCGTGCCGAAGAGGATACTGATCATCGATGATGACGCCGACATTGTGGAAGCCATGCGAATGGTCCTGGAAGCGAACGATTTTGAGATATCCACTGCTTTCACCGGGGCCGAGGGACTGGAAAAAGTCAAGCAGGTGCGACCGGACCTCATCATTCTCGATGTGATGATGGAAGACGACACCGCCGGCTTCCGGGTGTCGTGGTCGTTACGCAACCGGGACCCCCACTCCGAATATGCCGAGTACCGCGACATCCCCCTGCTCATGATCTCCGCCGTGTCGGAAATGAAGGGTTTTCGCTTCGATCCCCGCCGGGACGGGGATTATCTGCCAGTGAACGAGTTTTTGTCGAAACCGGTAATGCCGCTGGACCTGATCGAAAAAGTCGATGCCCTGTTATCTCGCGAGTAAGGTAAACAGACAGTGGATTTGAGATTTATTCCGCTGGAACGGGAACTGTCGGATCGACTCCATTGGTTTATCCGATTGCGCTGGTTCGCCATCGCCGGTCTGACGATGTTCAGCGTGGTGGGGCCGCTGTTGATCCAGGGTCTATCGACGGTTCTGCTGCTGTCCATCGCCGGAGTGATCCTGCTCTACAATTTGCTGTTCCTGGTTCTGGAAAAGCGGTGGAACGTCACCTACCTGATCCATTGTCAGGTGCTGCTGGACTGGCTGGCCCTGACGGTGCTCTGCCACCAGACGGGGGGCATCGACAGTCCGTTCGTGCTGTTTTTTGTTTTCCATGTCATCCTGATATCCATGCTGACCAACCGCCGGGGATGTTTCGCCCAGGGTTTCATGTCCATCGTGCTGATCTGTATCATGATCGTCGTCGAAAAAACGGGATTGTTTCCCATACCGGAAATCCCCGGTTTCAACATTGCCGCCCATTATGAACGGACGGATTACCTGCTGCTGTACATCCTCTCCTTTGCTGGCGTGGTCATGTTCACCATCTACCTGACCACGTCCATCGTCCAGCAGCTGCGACAGCGTGAGGAAAAACTCATCACCCTCCAGCAGAATCTCAGCCGGTCGTACCAGGAGCTGGTGGAACTGGATGCAGCCAAATCGCGGTTCGTCCGGACGGTGGCCCATGAGATCCGCAGTCCCATGGCGGCGACTCAGAGTTTGCTGCGGGTGGCCCTGGACGGTTTCGCCGGAGATATCAACGAAAAGGTCCGCGACCTGCTCGTGCGCTCGGAACGACGTATCATTCAGCTGCTGGATCTGGTCAACGAACTGCTGGACCTGGTCCGTGGCGGGCAGACCCTGCCCGAAGAGGACAAGTCCGACATCAATGTCTATGAGGCGATTTCGCGTATCCTCAGTCACATGGAGGGCCGGGCCGAGGAAAAAAATATCCATCTGAAGTTCAGAATGCCGGACACCCAAGTCATTTTTCGGGGCGACGAGCAGGATCTGGAGCGGATCTTTCAGAATCTGGTGGGTAACGCCATCAAGTACACTCCGCCAAAGGGGTATGTCAAAGTGATCGGCCGGCTGCGGCGCGACAATTTCCTGCTGTTCAAGGTGTGTGATACCGGTATCGGGATTCCTGAGAAGGAAGTCCCACGCGTTTTCGATGAATTCTTCCGGGCTTCCAACGCCAAGCGCAGCCAGAGAAACGGTACGGGCCTCGGATTGTCCATCGTTAAAAAAACCATTGAAAAGTATGGCGGACAAATCAAATTACACAGCAAGGAAGGCAAGGGCAGCTGCTTTTCCGTGTACCTGCCGGTCATTGTTCTGAAAGACGAACCACCGCTAAAGGGATATAGAAGTTGATTCCTCCCTTCAATATATGTAAAGTGATGAAATAATATGGCAAGGAGTCTGCCTTGAAAAAAGACAAAAAGAACAGCGAGCCGCTGATTCAGGACTTCACCAGCTCCTTTACAGTCGTCTACAAAGAGGAAATGGCCAAGCGCACCATCTGCCGGATGGATATCGAGGCGCCTCTTATCGCCCGTAAGGCCAGGGCCGGGCAGTTCATCGTGTTGCGGGTGCGGGAGGGTGGTGAGCGCATTCCCATGACCATCACGGACAAGGATCCGGAAAAAGGGACCATCACCATCTTCTATCAGGTCATCGGCAAGACCACCGCCCTCATGCGCACCTTGAAGGTCGGTGAGTCCTTCGCCGATGTGGTGGGTCCACTGGGCGTCCCGGACGAAATCGAGAGCGTCGGGAAGATCGTGATGGTCGGCGGCGGCACGGGTACGGCGGTTCTGTACCATATCACCAAGGCCTATCGGGAAAAAGACAATTACATCGTCGGGATCATCGGTGGTCGTGAAAAGGAACTCATCATCCTTGAAAAAGAGATGGGCGTCCTGTGTGACGAACTGATCATCACCACAGACGACGGCAGCTACGGCGAACGCGGCCTGGTCACCGATGCCTTGACCCGAGTTCTCAAGGACTCGCCGGATATCCGCCTGGTGTGGGGTATCGGTCCGCTGGCCATGATGAAGGCCGTGGCCAATCTGACGCGTCCGTATCGCATCAAAACCATGGTGAGCCTCAACCCCATCATGGTGGACGGCACGGGCATGTGTGGTTGCTGCCGCGTGACCGTCGCGACACAGACCAAATTCTGCTGTGTGGACGGGCCGAGTTTTGACGGCCATGAAGTTGATTTCGATGAACTGCTGAAGCGTAAAGGCATGTACTTCCCGCAGGAGCGGGAATCCCTGCTCTTCTCTGTGCGCTAGCCGGCGAGTGTAGCCATAAAAATCCAGGAAAAGGGCCACGCAATGGAAGAAAATCCGCAAGCGGAAAAACCGAAGAAGGAAAAAATACCGCGTCAGAAAATGCCGGAACAGAATGTCTCGGCACGCATCCGGAACTTCAATGAAGTGCCGCTGGGTTATGATCCGGAGACCGCACAGCGGGAAGCCAGACGTTGCCTCCAGTGCAAGAATCCCCAATGTGTGGACGGTTGCCCCGTGGAAATCGACATCCCCGCCTTCCTGCAACTGGTGGTGGATGGAAAATTTGTGGAAGCTGCGCATAAGATCAAGGAAAAGAACGTTCTGCCGGCAGTCTGCGGCCGGGTTTGTCCGCAGGAGGACCAGTGTGAAAAGCAGTGCATTCTGGGCATCCGCGGCGAACCGTGCGCCATCGGCTCGCTGGAGCGCTTCGTGGCCGACTGGGAAGCCGATCAGGGAGAAACGATCCTGCCGTCGCTTCTCCCGCCCACGGGTCACAAGGTTGCGGTAGTCGGCGCCGGCCCGTCTGGCTTGACGGTGGCCTTCGACCTGGCACTGCTGGGTCACGATGTCACTATTTTCGAGGCGTTGCATGAGCCCGGCGGTGTACTGATGTACGGCATCCCCGAATTCCGGCTGCCCAAGGCCATCGTCAAGCGGGAGGTGGAGTTCTTGCGGCGGCTGGGCGTCAAGTTATACACCAGCGTGGTGATCGGCCGGACCATCGAGGTGGACGACCTGCTGAAAAGCGGCTTTGAAGCCGTGTTCCTGGCCGTCGGCGCCGGTCTCCCCATGTTCATGAAGATCCCCGGCGAGAATCTGAACGGTGTGTTCTCTGCCAATGAATTCCTGACGCGGGTCAACCTGATGAAGGCGTATGATTTTCCCGATGTGGACACACCGGTATGGGTCGGCAAGAATGTGGCCGTCATCGGCGGCGGCAATGTGGCCATGGACTGCGCCCGGACAGCCCTGCGCCTAGGTGCCAAGCGGGTGTCGGTGATCTACCGGCGCTCGCGCAGCGAGATGCCGGCGCGACACGAGGAAATCGTTCGGGCCGAGGAGGAAGGGATCATTTTCTTCTTTTTGACCAATCCCATCCGCTATCTGTCCGACGAAAAGTTTTGGGTCCGGGGCATGGAATGCGTGCGTATGGAACTGGGGCAGCCCGATTCTTCGGGGCGGCGTTCCGTCAAACCCATTCCCGATTCAGAACAGATCATCGATTTCGATACTATCATCGTGGCCATCGGGGCCGGAGCGAATCCCATCATCGCCTCCACGACACCCGATCTGAAGACCAACCGCTGGGGGTACTACATCGCCGATGAAGAGACGGGCTTGACCTCCAAACCGCGGGTCTTCGCCGGCGGGGATATCGTCACGGGTTCCGCCACGGTCATTTCGGCCATGGGTGCCGGCCGGCGGTCCGCCCGGGCGATTCACAAGTTGCTGATGGAATCCAAAAAAGTGTGACGGCCGGCTGGTGCCCCGCGATGGGGACATCCATGTAACGTCCGTCGTTAAACAGGTAACATATCAAGGAGTTTTTCCATGGAAGTATTACCGTTTGATGAACGAAAAAAACTGCTGATGGAGATCATCGACAAACATGCGCCGGCCTTTAAATACGAGTTGACGCGACAGCATCTGACCGAGGATCAGATCGAAGCCCTGTATCCCGTTTTTATCAGATTCCTGGAAAAAGCACTGCACGAATTGTCGGTCGTGCTTCGGAGTCACAAGTACACCACACCCAAGGATGAGGAATAGCGGCGCCGATATCCACCATGCCTGAATCAACAACAGGAAGGGACCGATGAATTTTCAATCTGTGGGCGAGATATTGGACTTTGCCGTTGCCAAGGAGGAACAGTCCGCCCAGTTTTATGATTCCCTCGCCGCCCAGGTCCGACAGGAATCCATGGCCGAAGTGTTCAGGGAATTAGCCCGTGAAGAACTGCAACACAAGGCGAAGTTGCTGGAAGTCAAGCAGGGCGGGACCTTTCAGCCGGCGCCGGAAGAGGTCGCTGATTTGAAAATCGCCGAATATGTCGTGGATGTGGAACCAGGTCCGGAAATGAGCTACCCGGACGCCCTGATTCTGGCCATGAAAATGGAGAAGGCGGCGTTCAAACTGTACAATGATTTGGCCGTCAGCACGAAGGATGCCGTATTGCGCGGCACGTTCCTGGCTCTGGCCCAGGAAGAAGCCCGCCACAAACTTCGGTTCGAACTGGAATACGACCGGAATGTCCATCAAGATGATTACTGATCCATCAGCGCCGCTGGAAAGCGAATCCGGGTCTTCATCCATCTCCAATCTGTAACCTGCCCGGCCGGAAAACCGGTCGCCGCGCCAGCGGCGTGGTCACTGAATCCGCCTATATGCCGGTGAAAAACGAGAGTACAGCCTGTCACAAGCCATTGAGATGTGAGGTGAGCGGTCTGCTGCGCCAAGGATGGCGGTTGACAACATCGGAGGCCATGCCGGATAATGAGGCACCACGCCTGCTGGAGACTTGTTGAATGGAAATTCTGACCGGTCTGGGCTGCATCCTGGCCCTTTGGTTGTGCATCCTTGGCAGCGCCTTTATCGGTGAGCAGCTGATGCCGCGCGGGATGCCGGTGGATGAGCTGGGGGGAGGCCATTCGCTGATGAGTTTCTCGGCGGCCATGGGCCTCGCGCTGCTTTCTACAACACTATTGATCCTGTCCCATCTTCAGCTTCTATCCTCCTACACCTTGACTACCCTGCTGGTTGTCGTCGCCCTGGCCGGCGGGGTCCGGTTACGTATCCTGATCTGGTCCAAGAGCGATGAGACGCTGCGAAAGTGCTTGCGCACCGCCGCCCTGCCTTTGCTGGGGGTCACTCTGCTGGCCTTGCCCTTCCTGATGGCACCACCCCTGGGCCGGGACGCCCTGGTTTACCACCTCGAAGTCCCCAGCCAATATCTGGCCGGCGGTGGCTTGATGGACTTGCCGACCAATGTCTACAGCTATTTTCCCATGGGAATCGAAATGCTGTATCTGCCCGCCATGTCGACCTTTTCGGCCGGTGCCGCGCGACTGGTACATTTCGGATTTCTGCTCCTGACCATCCTCGGCGTGGTGGAATACAGCCGGCTGGCCCAACCCGTGCGCACGGGGGTGATGGTTCTGCCGTTGCTGCTGCTGGCGCTCGCCACTGTGCCCACCCTGCTGCTGAACGCCACGTCGGCCTACATCGATACCGGCTGGATGTTTTTCGCGTTTGTCACCATCGCCGGCCTGGATGACTATTTCCGCTCCAACCGGCGGGCCCTGCTGCTGCCGGCGGGGATCGCCGCTGCGTTCCTTCTGGCAGTGAAATACACCTCCGTCTACCTGATTCTCGTGATCGCCCTCGCAATCTTACTGCTGCGGCTGATATGGCGTATCCCGCTGCCGTTCAACCGCCGCTGGCTGATCGTCACTGCCCTGGCGCTGGTGGTCTCGGCCGTGCCGTACTATTTCCGGAACCTGGTGACGACCGGGGATCCGGTTTTTCCATTCCTGACCGGCACGGTGCCCGTTCACACTCCGTTCTGGTCGGCGGACCAGCAGGCGGCTTTCTGGGGATTCCTGGACCGTTACGGACCCGAATGGCTCAGCCCCTGGCTGTACCCTTTCAATTACGTGGTGGCGGGCATCAATTGGCGCCTGCATGACCCGCACCTTTTTGACGGAGTATTGGGGCCGTTCCTGTTTTTGCCCTTGCTGGCCTGGCGCGGCGGCAAGACCGGCGCCCTCCGCCGGGGGCTGTTTCCGGTGCTGGTGACCGTCGGCTACGCCCTGGTGTGGGGTGTTTCCATCCGGCAGGCCCGTTTCCTGCTGCCGATTCTGCCGGCGGTGGCGCTGACGGCCGTCTTTGGTGCCGCTTGGTTGCAGGAGAATACCCGGCGCCTCTGGACATGGCTCTTGGCCCTGTTCCTCGGCGGCGTACTGCTGTTCAACCTGCTGGCTCTCATTCCGGAAACACGCCGCCATCCTTACTGGGACCTGCTGGCCGGCAGTATCGACCGGACGGAGTTTCTCGAAGCCAGTCTGCCGGTATATCGCAGCCTGCAGTTCATCAACATGTCTCTGCCGGTCAAGGCTTCGGTCTGGTTGCTGTTGACCGGGAACGAGAACCTCTTTCTGGACCGCGATTACCAATCGGATTACGTGGTGGAGGACTATCGCTTTCACCGTTGGCTGATCGAGGCCGATTCTCCCGCGGAGTTGACCCGGCACTTCCAGGAAATGCGGGCTGATTTCCTTCTGGTGAGGCAAAGTCTGGTGTTCGATCCCCGGTTGTATGACGACTTCCCGGAAAAACTGACGCTGGTCCACCGGTTTTTCCGTGAACATGTCAGCCTGTTATTTGCGGCCAATGATTACGGGGTTTACGCCCTGCCGTCGCCGCCCGAACGACCGTCACCGTTCGCCCTGCCGTTGCCGGTGATGACGGTTCCCGCGTTGGAACCCCGAGACTAGACGGTATTCACTCTCTTTACATGTGTTTGGCCGGACAACTGGCGAGGCCTGCCCGGGGCGTTTAAATCTGCCGGAGTTCCGCCCCGATGCCATCCTTGCCGGCCTCGATCCGGATGAAACCGCCGTTCGCAAAGGGACCGGGATTCAATATCCGGGTGTGGCCGATGACATCCTCGCCCCGCGCCTCGTGGATATGCCCGCACAAGAGCAGATGGGGCTTGAATTCCTCCACGATGCGTCGCACCGATTGACTGCCCACATGCCCGCCCGAACGGATCCGATCCACCGCCGTGTCGCGGGGTGGTGCATGGCTGATCACGATCCGCCAGCGTGCGGCGGCAATGGCGCGCACCTGGGGGGCGAGAGCCTCGTAAATTTCAGATTCCGACAGTTCCATGGGCGTCCCGAAGGGGGTCCGGTTGGATGCGCCCAGTCCGGCCAGGCCGATGTCGCCGATGACCCGCCAGCAGCGGTGCAGACTGACGTCCTCTTCCTCCAGATAAGCCGCCACGTCGGGATAATCCAGGTTGCCCGGCACCGCCAGAATTTGCGGGTTTTCGGCCCGAAAGGCTTCGAGCACCCGGGCGGCTTCGGTGCGATGGCCGAATTGGGTCAGATCACCCAGGAGCAATACCCAATCGGCCGCCTGCAGTTCAGGTTGCAGGGCGGAGAGGTGTTGCAGATGTTCGTGAATATCGCTCAGAGCCAACATGCGGATGGTGTCCATTCCTTTTCTCCGGCAGGATCGTTAACAGCCATTTTACCGGCAGAAGGCGGGGTGATGCAAGTCGCCGGTACGGCGATGCGGTTTCGGTGGATGAGGCGAACACCGCTGCTCCAGTGGCTGGATCATGCTATCATGGGCCTGACGGAGAGAGGCGCCGGTCACCCGGACGGCCTTTCCCGGAGGAGGTGAGTGTGGAACAATGTGTCCATACGTGGTACCAAAGCCCTATCGGCCGGCTGGTTTTGGGCGCTACCGGGCAGGGTATCTGTTGGCTCGGGTTTTCGGGAGATAACCAGTGGGCCGCCTTGCAGGATTTCCTGAACCGGCAGGGCATGTCCGGTGTTTCAGGCCAGCAAGTGTTTCTGAAACAGGCTGTTGCGGAAATTAGTGACTACCTGACCGGCGGACGCCGGGAGTTCAGCGTACCCCTTGACTTGCGGGGAACCCGTTTTCAGCGGGAGGTCTGGACCGCTCTTGGCCGCATTCCTTTCGGCCGGACCACCAGTTACTCCCGCCTGGCTGCCGCCGTCGGCCGGCCGCGGGCCGCACGAGCCGTGGGTCTGGCGGCCCACCGCAATCCGGTCCCGATCATTGTCCCCTGTCACCGTTTGATCGGCGCGGCCGGGGCCCTGACAGGTTTCGGCGGCGGGTTGGATCTCAAGCGGAAATTGCTGCGGCATGAAGGAGTGGCCCTGGAGCGGGCTCCTGAACCAGGCACAAGCCGTGGAGGAAACGTTCCGGCGGGGTGACACCAACGAGAGGGCAAGCGTTTCGAAATAGCGATCAGGGTTGCTCCAACCAGAGGCTGTAGTCTCCGTCGGGCACCTGCTCACCCGTTTCCTCATCCGCGAAATACAGCCACGCCATGATCTCCCGGCCGGTGGCCGTAACCACCGGCACCTGGCGCCGCCGGTACCAGACGGGATGACGTTCCAGACGGTCCAGGAGGTCCAGTTTTTCGTCATCGACGCGGTACATTTCTCCCTGAATGGGGCTGACCGGCGGGGAAGAGCGAACAAAGGGAATGCCGTCCACGACCATGCAATAGGCATGGCGAGTTCGGGCTGGACCCAGGCCGGGGCAGCCGGCGAGGAGATGATGGTGCTCGCCGCCGCGGCGGAGGGTACCGTAAACGAAGACCAGGTGCGAGATGGATGCAGCCATGGATTGTCCCGGAGCGCGCCGGGGCGAAGCCGGATCTCAGAGAAGGTTTTTTTCTGCCATCCAGCGGTCGTTGAAAATGGTGCTCAGGTAGCGCGAGGTGCCATCCGGAAAAATGGTGACGATGCGGGCCGGTTCCTCCAGCCGATCGAGCAGGCTGAACACTCCGCACATGGCCGCCCCGCTGGAGCCGCCGGCCATGACGCCTTCCTCCCGCACCAGGCGGCGAGCCATATGAAAGGAATCCCGGTCGCCGATCTGGATGATATCGTCGATGAGACTGAAGTCCACACATCCGATCAGGAATTCATCACCCAGACCTTCGATGAGGTAAGGGGCGGATTTTTCGCACCGACCCGTCCGGAAGTAAGACGTAAAAACGGAGCCGACCGGATCGACGGCGATGACCCGGATGGAAGGATCCTGCTCCTTGAGATAGCGGGCCGCGCCGCATAGAGTGCCGCCGGTGCCGATACCGGCGATGAAATAGTCGATCCGGCCGTCCATCTGCTCCCAGATTTCCGGTCCCGTCGTATAATAATGGGCCTCGTTGTTCTCACGGTTGTTGTGCTGGTCGGGGAAAAAACAGCCGGGAGTCTGTTCCACGATCAACGGCGTAATATTGTTGTAGCTGTATGGGGATTCCGGGGGGAGAGTGGCGTCCACGGTATGGATCTCGACGCCTAGCGCTCTGAGCTGGTCGGTTTTTTCGCGGCTGATGCTGTCGCGCACCACGACTTTCAGCTTGTAGCCCTTTTGGATGGCGACAAGGGCCAGCCCCAGGGCCGTGTTGCCCGAAGAATTTTCGATAATCAGTTGGCCATCCCGGATGCGGCCCTCTCGTTCGGCTTTTTCCACCATGTATTTGGCGATGCGGTCCTTGACGCTGCCCATGGGATTGAGAAATTCCAGCTTGGCGAATACTTCGGTGTTCGGAACGCGGATGATCCGATTCAGCTTGACCATGGGGGTCTGACCGACCAGATCCAGAATGCTTTGCGCGACAACCGGACGGCGGCCGGGGGAGGCGGCAGCCGAAGCGGGCCGGGAACCCGGGGCAGTCGTGGGGGGTGGTTCGATGCTCATCGTTTTTTTCTCCGGGGACGGGTGTCCTGGTAACGGACCATCTTCGTATGCCGTTGCGGAAATGTCAAGACGGAATCAGAGTCCCGCCGGGTGTCTGGAGAATGGAATGTTTTTATAATCAGACGGTTTATTCCTGGATTTTACCGGTTTCCTCGTCGATGATCCGTAAGGCCTCCAGGACAATCTGGGTGTTCGAACCGGTGATGGTCGGTGTGAGATCGGACGGCAGTTCCGGTTTCAGCATGAAATCACCTCTCTGCTGACGGAGAATGTCGAGAATGGCCGCCCGTCCCTCCTGCTGGTTGTAGCAGGCGTGCACGATCTTCCCCTGTTGAAAGTAGATGTGACCCGACTCCTCGCCGAAGCGGACCGTCAGATCCCCTGTTTTTCTGGCCGACTCCATCATCTGGATCACATCCGCCAGTCCGATCTCTTCGAGTTTGCCCCGGAAAGGATCGGCGGATTCCCGTGATTGACTTTCCAGAATATTCCGGACACGCTGCAATTCCCGGCGCACCCATTCGTTTTCTTCGTCGACGGTTAGCCATTTCTCCAGCAGCTGCCGCGCCTCGGCGTACTGCTCGTTTTTCAGATACAATTTGGCCATGCGCGAAAAAATGGCCACGGCCCCGGAAATATCGCCGACATAGACCTTGTACTCCACCAGTTTCTGCATGGCGGGCAGATACTGCTCATCGTCGGCCAGGATCCGGTTGAGGGCCTGGCTGAGGCGCTCACCGTAGGTGAAGTACTGGGTCACGTCCACATGGTCCAGTAGTCTGACCGCCAGCTCGAAATGCTGACCATCCAGCGCCCGGTCGACGTAAGGGAAGAGGACGGACAACCCATCCGGCAGCAGCATCACCAGTTTGTGCATGAGCGCCTGAACTTCCTCGTGCTTGCCGAGTTCGAAGAGCAGATCCGCCCGTAGCAGGTGGAGTTTCGGTTCGCCCTCCTGGTCCGGAGAAAACACAGAGTTCAGATGAATGAGGGCCTCCTTGAAGTGGCGCATTTTCATGAGGGCTTCGATGAGTTGCAGGTTCACCTCGCGGTTGTCGGAATCGTGCTGGACATACTGGTAAAAATGAAGGTAGCTGTTTTCAAAATCCCCATTTTCATAATACTTCCGGCCGGCGGACAGGTGACATTCCATGGACTTTTTCACGAGTTCCTGCCGTCCGTACAACAGGGCCAATGATGAGAGGGCCTTGATGTTGCCCTCATCCATCTTGCGTACACGTTCATAGAAAAAGATGGCCTTGCTCACGTCTGAATTTCGGGCCAGCTCGCCCGCTTTGAGATACACGTCGATGGCGGCGGTTTGCTGGTCCATTTGCAGGAGGAGGTCACCCAACAGGCCGTAAATTTCCAGATTCTGGGGATCGGTCTTGAGATATTTCCGGAAAACGGTGACGGCTTTTTGCCGCTCGCTGTCCGCCGCGTAGAGACTGCCGGCTTTCTTTAGCAAAATCAGTCCGCTGACTTTATCTCCCTGTGTGATCTTGAGATCGCCCAGCATGAAGAGAATGTCCTTGTCGTTCGGCTCCCGGTTGAGAATACGCTGGTAGATTTCGATGGCCTTGTCTCGCTGGCCGGCGGCAATTCTCTTCTCGGCGGTTTTTCTCAGTCGATCCTTGTCGTAGAATATCATTTCTTACCTCGTTACGGGTTGGGCCACGGGGATTTCGGCATAGATGGTGGTGCTGACACCTTCCTCACTCTTGATCCAGATCCGCCCCCGATGGAACTCGATGATTTCCTTGCAGAAAGCCAAGCCGAGACCAAAACGGTTCGCCGATCCTTCCGTGTCCCGGACTCCCTTGAAAAAGCGGTCGAACACCTTGGGCAGGTCGGCCTTGGGGATGCCGACGCCGCTGTCGGCCACGGACAGGACCAGGAAGCGGTCGTTATACACCGGATTGTACTGAAGCTTCAGCTCGATGTGACCGGTGGAGGTGAATTGCAGGGCATTATCAACGAACTGTCCGAGAACGAACTGGAATTTTTCCTTGTCACCGCGGATGCGGGGCAGATCGTCCGGGATGTCCTGACGCCAAAGAAGCCTTTTCTGTTCGATTTTGGGCAGATAGACCCCCTGCACCGGTTGCAGCAAATCGTCCACCGCAAACACCTCGGTGTTGAAATCGGCGGCATCAAAATACTTGTCGGTCCCGCCCTCGAATTTTTCCAGAATATGGTTCAGCCGGGCCGATTCGTCGCGACTGACCTGCAGAAAGCGGCTCAGGTTTTCTTCGCTGTGGATGCCGAATTTTTCCAAAACTTTTCCGGCCATCAGAATGGACGATATGGGCTTGCTGATCTCCGACATGAAATTGCCCAGCAGCAGATCACGACGCACATCCATCCGCAGCACCGGCTCGAAGAAAGTCTCCAGTTTGGCCAACCGGCGCTGGCAATCCCGGTTCTGGGCAGTGAGCGCTTCCAGCCGGCGCCTGATCTGGCGGGCATCCCCGTTTTCCGTATCCACCGACGGAGCCGCCGGGGCGTGACGGGGCAAGGATGTTCTCTCCAGAGCCAGAGTCAGGGTGGCGCCCAGGCGGGTGGCGAAGTGAAGGTGCTCCTGATTCCATGCTTGCAACACGCTCGACTCATCGACCAGCTGGTAAATGTTGAGCAGTCCGAAGCGGATTTTACCGGCGGCGATGGGCAGGCTCATGAAGGCCATGATCTTGAACTTGCGCAGTTGCGCCGCCAGCTGGTCCACCGGTTTGCCGGGAATCACCACGTCTTCGTAATCGAAGGCGTTGAACATCAGGGGCTGTCCCAGGGCAAAGAGCTGGCTGGCCACGGAATCCCCATACAGTGTCAGAATATTGTGCAAGGGATCATGATTGAAACCGGACAAATATTTTTCAGTCAGCTCCTTGGCGCCGGTTTTGGCGGCCAGGAAAACACCGTTGGCCGTTTCGAAGGACATCAGGATGGATCTGAAAATCATGTGGGGCAGCTTTTCGGGGGCGAAGTCCCCGGTAAGGGCCTGGTTGATTTCCCCCAGGATGGTGAGCTCGCGGTTTTTTTGCTGGAGTTGTACCGACGTGTCATTGAGCTGGTGGTACAGCTCGGCCAGCTTGATGTTGGTTTCGACGGCCTTGTCCAGGAAATGCTCCTGGTCGAGGTCGGAGCGGCTCTCCATCACCTGGATGTTGTGGGCGTGGTTTTTCAGCGTCTGGGCGAAGGCCGTCTCCGCGTCGGGAATTTTCTCAACGACCTGAGAGCGCTTTTGATACGCGTCGAGTACCGCATCGAAACTGCGGTCGATCTTGTTCTCGATCTCGGTCATGCTGAGTTCGGGGAATTCCTTGTTGAAATTTTCCAGAACCCGGGTGATGGCCTGCTTGAGGGTTTGCAAGACGCCCACTCCGGCCAATGCGTTCGCGCCGAAGGAGGGTAGTTTATCCTTGTTGAAACGACGATCCATTTCGGCGACGGAATGGATTTCCTTCAGATCCTGCTTGTTGTATTGCAGGATGACAGGGGTGGTGTCGAAATCGATGGCGTTGACAGCCAGATTGATCTTCAGATTATCGAAACTCTCCTGATTGGCGTCGTCCTGGTCGATGTTGGAGTCGGCGACGAAAACCACTCCATCCGCTCCGTTCAGGACCGCCCGACGCGTCTGGTCATAGCGAACCTGGCCCGGGACAGTAAACAATTGGAGCGTCAAGTTATACCCGCTGACCCGGCCCAGTTCCAGCGGCAGCAGGTCGAAAAAAAGTGTTCGGTCATCCCCGGTGTTGATGGAGAACAGCTTCACTTTCTGACTGGGAAACAGCACCTGGTGGATGTAGATCAGATTGGTCGTCTTGCCGCTCAGTGCCGGGCCATAATAGACGATTTTCAGTTTGATTTCTTTGTCGGCATGCAGGATCTGGGCCATGGATTCCCCTTATTTGAACGATTTGCCGCAATTGGTGATTCAAATTATAGGGAGGGAGGGAATGAGTGACAAGTAGATTTTCGTTCAAATTCGGCTTAAAATGGACAAGCCGGGCATTTCAGAGCGGAGTTCTGCAACGAGGCGGACGGGGAATGTGCTAGAATGTTCGATCCCGGGGATCACCCCCGGAATCCGGTTGGACGGATCCTGCGACATACCAGCGCCGCCGAGGATCCGGAGGATAGTCGATATTGCATAAATCCCTGATCACGTGGTTACGGCGATTGTCCGTTCTGATGAGCTGCACGGTGATTCTGGTGGTGGGCTACTATTTTTTCTCCCGCAACGGGTCCGTGCCGGATGAGGAGAGTCAACGCGAGCCCCTGACCAGTGATGTGACCAGCGCCACCCGCGAAATTGAGTACCTCCAGACCCGGGACGGAGCGCCTTTATTCCGGCTAAAGGCCAGTCGCAACATCGCCACGGTCCAGGGCGTCAACCATTTGCAGGATGTCGAAGTCGTCTACTATGGGCCCACCGGTGAGCGCCGCGACACCATCCACGCGGACGAATGCTTTTATTCCGTTTCCGAAAACCAGGTTCGTTTCCAGGAAAATATCATCATTCGGCTGGCAGCCGGCTATCAGATCCGCACTCGCGAACTCCTCTACGAAAAAAGCACGGACATGGCCGTGAGTGATGGGCCGTTCACCTTCGCCAGTGACGGCATTACCGGTAGCGGGAACGGCTTCGCGTTGAACCTGAAGGACCGCGAGATGGCGATCCGTGAGGAAGTGAGGTTCCGGTACACGACTCCGGCCGGCCGGGGAAGGGCCGGTCTTGCCGGAGAGCAGTCTTTGGAACTGGAGGCCGGAGCCGCGTTGTTGCAGGAGAACGCAGGCGTCATCCACCTCGGACCGGAGGCGGTCATCCGCAGTGACCGTTCCCGGCTGTCGGCCCGCAACATGGATGTTTTTTTGACCGAGGAGCGCACGTTGAGACGGCTGCTCTGCCAGGGCGAGGCCCGGTACAATTCCCGTCAAGCGGAGCGGACCATTTCATTGACGGGCGCGGAGCTGGAATTTCGGATGGCCGAGGCACCGGTGTATCCGGAAGAGATTGTTGCCCGAGATCAGGCCCGACTTCAGCTGGCTGAAGCGGAACTGGCGGCGCAACACATTGCCATCCGGCTGGATGCAGGAGCTGGAATCACGGCGGTCGAGGCCGACGAACGAGTCCTCTTTGCCTGGGTGGCCGCCCAGCGGACCATTGCCGGAGAATCCCTGGTCCTCCGTTTCAGTGACGGCGGCCTCATCGAAGAGGTGCGGGTCACTGGGAACGCCCAGCTGCGCCAGCAAGGTGAGCAGGCCACCTATCAGCTGAGCGCCGGGCAGCTTCTCTTTTTTCTGGAGGCGGATGCCACCGGCGCAACCCGCCTGGACCGGGTGCAGGCGCTGGAGAAATCGCTGCTAAATGCGGAGACAGGCGCTGGTGATGTTCTGTCGGGACGGGCGGATGCGCTGCAGATCGATTACGATGAAGCAGGAGCGTTCCCCACGGCTGTCCTCGCCACCGGCAATTCCCGGTGGTCTTACATGCGGAAGGAACCCCGCGAGGATCTTTTCCTGGAATGCCGCCGGTTGGCCGTCAAGTTTGTCCCGGGGACCAGTGAACCCGAATCCTTCGAAGCCGAGGAAGACATATACATTCGTCGTTCCTGGTCCGACGACCAGTGGCTGGAGAGCTGGTGCCGGCGTATGTCAGGCCGGAATGCCGGAACGGTCGCCGCGCCGGCCTGGCTGATTACCCAGCGCCAGGATGTTCGGTTCAGGTCCGCGCAGCTGGATGCCCAGGCCGAAAAAGCCACCCTGCAAAAAGATGTCATCACCCTGACCGAAAACCCGGTGATCCGGACACCGGAGGCGGAAACGCATGCCGAAACGTTCACCCTCGCCATGCCGGCGAACGAGGTGACGGGTGAAGGCTCCATCCAGACAATCTTTCGTAAACAGAACAACGGCCATTCGCCACGATTGCTGCCGTGGGGCGGGGACACCGCAGGCAACGAGCCAGTTTATGTTCATGCCCGCCGGATGATCATGAAAAACAGTCAGGGGATGGCAGTCTATCGCGACAACTGCCGCATGGTGCAGGGGAACAACACCTTGACCGCGGCGGAGTTCACTCTGGATCAGCGCCAGAATACGTTCCGGGCCACGGGAGGAGTGGTGGTGCTATATTCGCTGAAAACAAAGGAGCAAGGGCAACCGGAGAAACAGACTCCGGTGGAAATCCGCGCCCGGGACCTGACCTACACTGCCGCTGACCGGCAGATCGTTCTCGAAGGAACCGTGCGGGCCCGCACCAACCGGGGCGACCTGGTGGCGGAGCGGATGTGGGGCTTCTTCGAGCCGGAACAGGGCCTGCGCTCTCTCTATGCCGCCGTCGATATCCGCATCACGCAGGCCACCCGGGAGGCGGAGGGTGACCGGGCCAAATTGCATCTCCCCCAGGGGGATATCATTCTGGTGGGCAATCCGGCCCGGGTCATCGATAAACAGGAGGGACGGACGACGCAAGGGCTACGATTGACTTTGTTCGCCGAAAATGATAGAATTTTGATCGAAAATGAAGATAAACCACTGAAATAAAGCATATTAAGGACAGCAATGACAACGCTCAGATGTGTTCAGATCACCAAATCGTACCGGGGTCGGGAAGTGCTCAAGGGCATCGATCTGGAGATCCACGACCGGGAAGTGGTGGGGCTGCTCGGGCCCAACGGCGCGGGCAAGACAACCACGTTTTACATCGTGGTGGGGCTGACGGTTCCGGACAGTGGCCAGGTCTATTACAACGACGAGGATATCGCCGACATGCCCATGTATATCCGGGCCAAGAAAGGAATCAGCTACCTGCCCCAGGAACCGTCGGTGTTTCGCAAACTTACCGTGGAGGAAAACCTGCTGGCGATCGCTGAGACCCTGCCGTTGTCCCACGGGGAGAAGGACAAACTCGTCACTGACTTGCTCTACGAGTTCGGCATTTACCATCTGAAGAACAACAAGGCCTACAATCTGTCCGGGGGGGAGCGCCGGCGACTGGAGATCGCGCGTTCCCTGGTGCTGAGCCCGTCGTTCATTTTGCTGGACGAACCCTTCGCCGGCATCGATCCGTTGGCCGTCATCGATATTCAAAACCTGATCATGCATCTCAAATCCAGGGGCATCGGCGTCATCATCACCGATCACAATGTACGTGAAACGCTGCGGATCACCGACCGGGCCTACATCATTCACGAGGGGCGTATCTTCCGCAAGGGCACACCCGACGAACTGGCCCGGGATGCGGAAGTCAAAAAGGTGTATCTCGGCGAGAATTTCCAATTAATCTAGGGGTTACGAAAAAAATTCATCAAT
Organism: Acidobacteriota bacterium; assembly: GCA_016935015.1. Lineage (GTDB taxonomy): Bacteria > Acidobacteriota > JAAYUB01 > JAAYUB01 > JAAYUB01 > JAFGRT01. Next base: position 38,863 of record JAFGRT010000030.1, read on the forward strand.
TATAGTCTTTTTGCTATAATTGAGGTCAGGAGAAGAAAGAGTTGCTCTAACATGGTCAATAAGAACCCCTTGCTACGGCAAAACCTGCAAGTCGGACTTGTTCAGAAACTTGCTCTTACACCGGCCCTGCTTCAAAAAATCGAGCTTCTGAAGCTGTCCCATCTGGAACTCAGTGATTTCGTCAAAAACGAGTTGATGCAGAATCCTGTGCTGGAGGAAGATCCCAGTACCAGAGGATCGGAGAGCGCGGCCGCGACGGAGATCTCGCTGGAAGAGGCGGCGGGGAAGAGTGACGCCACCCAGGATCGCTCCTTCGAGGATATCGATTATCAGGCGTTCTTCGGCGAGTATCTGGACTCCGGCCAACGGGGCCTGGGCTATGAGGACTACGAACGTCCGGGATTCGAAACATTTGCCGTCAAGCCCACGTCCCTGTATGAACATCTGTCGTGGCAGCTCGGTCTGGAAACCACGACCCCGGTGGTGGATCTGGCCGCCCAGGAGATTGTGGGCAACCTCAATTCGGAGGGTTACCTGGAGATGGAGCTGGACGAGATCCAGGCCTCCCTGCAGGAACGGATCATTCGGGAGGGGCTCAATCTGAGCGTCGGTTCGGCGGATGTGGAAGAAGCCTTGCGGGTTGTGCAGCGGCTGGATCCGCCTGGAATCGGCGCCCGCGATCTCCGCGAATGCCTGATGCTGCAGCTGCAGCACTGGGAATTGTCCAATACGCCGGAATACCGGATTCTGCGCGATCATGCCGAACTGCTGGAGCAGGGGAACCTGGAAGCCATCGCCGAACTGGAGGATTGCTCCATCGAGGACGTGCGCGTGGTGCTGGCCCGGATTCGCCATCTCAATCCCAAACCAGGCCTGCAGTATGAATCTGATGCCACGATTTATATTCAGCCGGATGTATACATTTACAAAATGGGCCAGGATTATGTCATCTCCCTCAATGAGGACGGCCTGCCCAAATTGCATTTGAGCTCCTTTTACCGCCGGATTCTCAAGTCCGGCCAAATGATGAAGGAGGAAAAGAAATTCCTGCGGGAAAAGTTCCGCAATGCCGTCGAGCTGATCCGCAATCTGGATCATCGCAAACGAACCATTTACCGCGTCTGCGAAATCATTGTCCAGGAGCAGCGTGATTTTCTCGACAAGGGCATCGCCCATCTCAAGCCGATGCTGCTGAAGGATGTGGCCGATCGCCTGGACCTGCACACCTCCACCGTGAGCCGGGCCGTCACCAACAAATGGGTTCATTGCCCGCAAGGCATTATCGAATTACGGAATTTTTTCACCCTGGGTTTCAAGCGCGACGGAGGTGAGGATATTTCCGTGTATATCCTCAAGAAGACAATTTCCGACCTCATCGAAAAAGAGGAGAAACGAAGACCCCTTTCCGACAGCGACATCACCCAAAAGCTCAACAACGAGGGGATCGAGATCAAGCGTCGCACCGTCGCCAAATACCGGGAGGAGATGGAAATCCCCAATTCACGGGAGCGACGTGTAAAAACCTAAACAAGTTGGAGGAAAGATGAATGTTGAAATCACCGGCCGCCACATCGAGATTACGGATGCCATCAAGGATTATATTCAGAAGAGGGTGGCCAAGTTTCCGAAACTGGTGGGTGGCTTGTGCGACTTTCATTTTGTGCTGACTGTCGAGAAACATCGTCAGATCGCTGAAGTGAATCTGACCTCCAAGCTGGGCAATTTCACCGCCACGGATGAATCCAAGGACCTTTACGGTTCCGTGGGCACGGTGCTGGATAAGGTGGAGAAGCAAGTCCGGCGCTCCAAGGACCGACGCAAAGGGAAGTCCCGCACCAACGAGAAGCAGGAACTGGTGGAGCTAATGCGTTCCAGCATTACCGATGTCGGTCGGGCCGAAGACTTGTCCGCCAATCCGGCCATCATCGAGATGCAGATGAACGCCAGGCCCATGGCGCTGGAAGAAGCCCTCCATGAACTCAACACATCAGGGGGGAGTTTCGTGGTGTTCATCAATGCCGATTCGGAACTCACCAACGTGCTCTACCGGCGAAATGACGGCAATTTTGGGCTGATTCACCCGTGAACAAAGATCCTTTCTCCAGCAAGGCGGTGGTTGCTGATGAAATCCGTAAACCCTCCCTGAGTGTCGGGGAATTTTACGAAAAGAATGGCCACCATCTGACTCTGGGCGCGCCCTATTCGCCCACGGCCATGGGCCGCCTGGTGGACAAGAAGCGGCTCCAGAAACTGGGGATGGCCCTGGCCGGTTTCATGGATTACCTGCAACCGGGGCGCATTTATGTGTTCGGCAACACCGAAACCCGTTTCTTCCAGAAACAACACCCGCAGATCAAGGCCGACATTCTGGCCAGCCTGCGTTCCAAAAGACTTTCCTGCCTGCTGGTGACCCAGCACCGTGAACCGCCGGTCGAACTGGTGGATTTTGCCCGGGCCAACGAGATCGCCCTCCTGCGCACAAACCTGGACAGCTCTTCGGCCATGTACCTGTTCACCGAGTTCCTGGAGCGTGAACTCTCCCCGCGGCTGGCCATTCACGGCGTGCTGATGGATGTTTACGGAGTCGGTGTACTGCTGGTGGGCGAAAGCGGGGTGGGCAAAAGCGAATGCGCCCTCGAACTGGTGCTCAAGGGTCACCGGATTGTAGCCGATGACACGGTGGAAATCCGCAGCATCGGCAAGAAGCAACTGGCCGGCAGTGCACCGGCAGAACTGCAGGACGTCCTGGAATTGCGGGGGATCGGCATTGTCAATATCCGTGAACTTTTCGGTATCTCGGCCATTCGCCGGACGAAGGACGTCAATTTCATCATCGAACTGGAACGCTGGACCCCGGAAAAGCACTTCGACCGGCTGGGCCTGGACATCAACACCCAACCCCTGATGGGTTTTGAGGTGCCCTACATTGTGATCCCGGTGGCACCCGGACGCAACCTGGCCACCCTGGTGGAAGTTGCCTGCCGGGTGTACCTGATGAGATATCATGGCCTGCATCCCATGGGCAGCTTCATCAATTTCCTGAAACACGATGAGTCTCCCGGGGGAGATCCGGGAGACGGGGAGGACGAGGAATGATTCCCTGTGTGGTCATTACCCATGGCCAGCTGGCCAACGAATTGGTGGCTTCGGCGGAGATGATCGTCGGTGAGATTTTGCACATCACCCCGCTGTGCCTGGGCTGGAAGGATGACGTCAACGAGTCCCGGGAGGAAATCACCCGGGTGCTGGAGGGACTGAATCTCGAGCGGGGCGCCATCATCATGACCGACATGTTCGGCGGCACACCGTCCAACCTGGCCATTTCATTCCTGGGCGAAAGCCAGGTGGAAGTGCTGACTGGTGTCAATCTGCCCATGATCATCAAGGCCGCCAATCAGGCGAGGGACGAGACCGTGACCTCACTGGCGGAAAAAATCTGCGAGAAGGGGAAATCCAGTATCACCATCGCCTCGCGTTTTCTGGAGGAATAGCCCCGGCATCGGCCGCCGGACCCGCGGGCCGGGCAGACGGCTCCCGGCGTTGTAACGGCTGCACCAGGCAAGGAAAGGGTATGCTGAAACGAGAGCTGGAGGTCCGGAATCCCCTGGGATTGCATGCCCGGGCCGCGGCGCGGCTGGTGGATCTGACCAGTGGTTTCCGTTCACGCATCGTGTTTGCCCGCCCCGGGCGCAATGAGCAGGTGGACGGGAAATCCATCCTGGGAATTCTCATGATGGCCGCTTCGCAAGGGGCCCGCTTGTGGGTGCGGGTGGAAGGTCCGGATGAGGAGCAGGCACTCGCCGCCATCGAGGCCATGTTCGCCAGCGATTTCAAGTAAAATGACAATGAAGACGCTGAAAGGTTACGGAGTATCGCCCGGTCTCACGATGGGACAGGTCCTGAAGGTCGAACAGGGACTGCCGCCCGTCTACAAGTTCCGCATCGCCGATGACGCGGTGCTGCAGCGGGAACTGCTGCGTTTTGACGAAGCCATCGCCCGGACCACCCGTGAACTCCGTGCCTTCCAGCACAAGCTCGAGGAAAAACTGGGCCGGGACCATTCCCTGATGATCCAGGCCCATATCATGATCCTCCAGGATCACCATTTTTCCGGCGCCATCCGGGACTATATCCACAGCGAGCGGGTCAATGCCGAATGGGCGGTCACCGTCATTAACGAGCGGATCCGTGAAGCCTACCAAAAACTGCAGGATCCCTATCTGCAGGACAAGATTTTCGATATCCAGGACATCGCCGCCCGCTTGCTGAACAACATCGCCGGCTGGCAGGAAAATCATGCGCCGGAACACTATGAGAATATCATCCTCGTTAGTTCCGAAGTGAACCTTTCGCTGCTCGGGCTGATGGATTTCAGTCACCTGAAGGGTTTCGCCGTGGATTCCGGCGGCTGGACCTCCCATACCAGCATCATTGCCCGGTCGCTGGAAATTCCGGCGGTCATTCACCTGAAAAACATCACCGCCCTGGTACATACGGGCGATCTGGTGTTGCTGGACGGCACCAGCGGCACGGTGCATATCGATCCGGATGAGGCGATGGTGGCCGAATTCCACCAGCAGTCCCAGGCCGAGGTTTCCGCGGTGACGGAGTCGGGACCCTACTGCCTGCTCCGCGAAGTCGAGTCGGAACCGGCGGCCAAGGTGGACAAGGCCTTGCGGGATTTACGGATTTATCTGAACTCGGAGATGCCCCTCGAGCTGCGCCAATACCAGCGTTTCGGTGTATCGGGCATTGGTTTGTTCCGGTCGGAGTTCGTCTTTCTACGTAAGCCCACGGAGAAGATGGCCCTGGAAGATCATCTGGAGGTCTACCGCCAGCTGGCCGAGGCGGCCTATCCGGGGACCGTCAATATCCGCACGTTGGACCTGGGTGCCGACAAATTTCCGGAATCCTTGGGCCGGCATCCGGAGGTGAATCCCGCCCTGGGTCTGCGGGGCATCCGTCTGAGCCTGGAGTTGCGCGGGCTGTTTCGCGAGCAGCTCAAGGCCATCGTGCTGGCCAATACCCGGAACAATCTCCAGGTCACCATCCCTTTCGTCTCCAGCCTGGATGAAATTCTGGCCGTCAAGGCTCTTCTGCGGGAAGTCAGCCGGGAAGTGACCGGCCGGGATGAGATCGCGCTGCCTCTGGGCGCGATGCTGGAAATCCCGAGTACGTTTTTTCTGGTCGACTTGCTGGCGCGGGAGGTGGATTTTTTTGCCTTGGGATCCAACGATCTGGTCCAGTATACCCTGGCCCGGGACCGCAACAACATGCCCCACTGGTCACCGTTCGATTCAGCCCAGCCGGGAGTACTCGGCGGGCTGGAGCTGTTGCGCCGCAAGACGGCCGAGCACAAGAAGGAGATCATCTGTTGCGGCGAGATGGCGTCGCATCCTTTTTTTGTGCTGATCTTGCTGGCGCTGGGCTACCGAAGTCTGAGCATCAATCCGGCCATGTTGCCTCTCATCCGCTATATCACCCGGGCCGTGGACGGCAAGAGCCTGCGCCGCTTTTACCAGCAGCTGTCGGCGCTGCACACCTTGCCGGAAATCGAGGATTTCTTTCTGCATCAGCTGGGGAATTGTTTCCCGGAGCCCCTCGTCAAAACCCTCCTGCATGTCTACCGCGCTGAAATGGACTGATCTTCCCCTCGGTCGGGCGTCGGACTCCACACCGAAAGGCATCTGCCGATGGTGAATCGGGCCTAAACTTGACTGCATCCAACAACTATCGTTCTCTTCAAGAGCAGAATACCTATATGGAGTGTGCCCAAATGTTACATAAACATGCGGTGGCCGCGGCGCTGATCGCCATGGCTATGAGTTTCATCGGCCTGGCCCAGGCGCCCACCGGCGGCCTCACCGGCACGGTGGTAACGCCTGATGGGCTGGGACTGCCTGGCGTAACCATCCGGGTGACCGGCGTCGATGGTGACATTCGCCAGCAGTATGTCAGCGGAGAACAGGGTGTGTTCCGAGTGACGAGACTGCCGGCCGGTTATTACCAGCTGACACTGGAACTGGCCGGTTACCAGCGCACGGTGCAGGAGAACGTGCTGGTCCAGCCTGACCGGGTCCAGACGGTGGAGCTTACCCTCGACTGGCTGGCCTTCACCCACACGGTCGAGGTCATTGGCACGGTGCCGCGGGCCGAGCTGACCGGTTCGCAGTTGCGGGAGACAGCCGCCCGGGACGTGGGTGAAGCCGTTACCCGCCTGGCCGGTCTGAGTATGGTCCGCAAGGGTGGGATCGCCGCCGACATCGTCCTGCGCGGCTACCAGGGCGACAATCTGAACGTGCTCATCGACGGCGTGCGTGTCCAGGGCGCCTGCCCCAACAACATGGATCCCTGCGCCTTTCATGTGGACCTGGCCGAAGTGGAACGGGTGGAGGTGGCCGCCGGTCCCTTTGACCTCAAAAACGCCGGCAGTCTGGGTGGTGCGGTGAACATCGTCACCCGGCGACCTGACGAAGGATTCCATGCCGGGCTCAACATGGCCGTGGGCTCGTTCGGCTACGTCAATCCATCGGCCAACGTCGCTTACGGTAGTGAGCGAATTTCCACCCATGCCGGTTTTTCTTACCGCCGCTCCGACCCTTACGAGGACGGCGACGGACGGCGGTTTACCGACGATGCCGGTTACCGGGACGACCGGAAAGACAGTGACGCCTTCCGCGTGACCACAGGTTGGTTTGGCCTTTCGGTCCGACCGGCGGCCGGCCACCGGGCCTGGCTGACCTACTCCCGGCAGGAGGCCGACCATGTCCTCTATCCCTATCTGCAGATGGACGGCATCTACGACAACACCCACCGGTTGCAGTTCGGATACGAGCACGATGGTTTGGGTCAGGGCTGGCAAGGCCTGCGATTCAGCGGTTTCTTCACCGAAGTGGATCACTGGATGACCAACGAATTCCGCACTTCGGCCGCGGGCGCGCCGCGGGAGTACTCCATGGGCTCGGCCGCCGACACCCGCTATTTCGGCGGCCGGGGCGAGCTGGAACTGGCGCACTACACCTTCGGCCTGGAGGCCACCCGTCGCAACTGGAACATGGAGACCATAATGTCCGGCATGATGTACATGCCCCAGTACGCCATTCCCGACGTGGACAATATCGGTGTGGGCGTGTATGTTTCCGGGCGTCGGGCCTTGACGGACCGTCTCCTGCTGGAATTCGGCGCCCGGCTGGATCACAGCCGGAGCGACGCCGATCCGGAGAGGGCCAACACCGATCTGTACTACGCCTACCAGGATACACGGCGAACGGAAACGGACGCCACCTATCCCACCGGAAACGTTCATCTGATATTCCAGCTGACGCCGGAACTGGAGCTCGAGGGCGGGATCGGAACCACGGCGCGATACCCGGATCCACGTGAGCTCTATTTCGGACTGCGCCGCATGGGCGGCGACTGGGTGGGCAATCCTGAACTCGATCCCAGCCGCAACCTGGGCGTCACGGCCGGCGTCCACTGGCAGCGCTCGGGTTTTTCCCTGAAGGCGGATGTCTATCGCGATGAAGTCTACGGTTACATCACGCCCTACAATCAGCTTCGGCAAAGCATGGTGCCCGGCGTCATGAACACCCGGGCCCGCAGCTACACCAACGTGGACGCCCGCCTGTGGGGCGGCGAGGCCGAGGCCTCTCTTGTGCTGGGCAGCCGCTGGTATCTTACGGGGAGTCTGACTGCCGTGTATGGCGCCAAGGATCCCATCGCTGCGCTGGGCATCCAGTCCGTTTACCTGGCCGAAATTCCTCCCCTGTCGTCCCGCTTGGCGGCGCGATATGACACCGGCCGTTTCTTCGGTGAACTGGAAGGCCGCTTCTACGGCCGCCAGGACCGGGTGGATACGGACCTGCAGGAAGAGCCGACCCCCGGCTACGGCCTGGCCAATGCCCGTTTCGGGTTCAACTACCATTCTTTCCAGGCCTCCGTCAGCGTGAACAATTTGTTTGACCGCTACTTTATTAGTCACCTGTCCTATCAGCGGGATCCATTCCGGAGCGGCGCCCGTGTCGCCGAACCGGGCCGCAATCTGACCCTCAACCTGGCGTACCGGTTCTGAGATCCTCCCGTACCGACGCCGGGCAGTGATTTTTCCTGATGGCCATATCTCCGGCCGATGACCAGCCTCATGAGGTGTTCGAAATCCGCCATTTCCGGGATGCGTCCTGCTGCGTCGTCTCCCCGTCGGTGTGAAAAACCGGAGGCGTGTCGTGCCCATGAGGAGCGAGACACGACGGCAGTGGCCATCTGAGCGGCTGATGATACGGGGGCTCCGGCAATGCCTGAAACCGGGTCTGATTTCAGCCGTACAATTTGAGTATCCGAACTGTCTTGAGGGGCATGGTGAAAAAAGTCGGCTGGTTTTGGCTGTTGTTCGCCGCGGGGATGCTGGTCTTTTTCGTGGGCGGTTACTGGACGGGATTGCCCGCCGGCCCCCGCCTGGCCGTAAAGGTCGGCATGCCGGCGGTCCTGCTCGTCAGCACGCTGATCCTGCGGCGGAGGGAAACCTTGCGACCAAGGTATCGGGTGTCCCTGGCGTTCCTGGCGGCATCGGGCGCCCTGTTGGCCGGCTGGCTGGTCAGTGATCCCCTGCTCCGGCTCACCGGCCTGTCGGCCAACTCGGTGCCAGGCGTGGCCGTGGCCAAGTGCGCCGACGCCCTGCCCATCGTTGTGGCGGCTTTTTTAATCGCCCGCTGGGGCGGATTGACCCGCCGGGATATGTATCTGCAGCGGGGCAATCTATGGGTGTGGCTGACGGTGGGCCTGATTTCGTTCGCCGGCTTCACGGTCTTCTTCCTGGTCCAGGCCCAAGACCAGAACATCGGTACGGATCGGTTGCTGGCCCTGGCCCCTTGGACGCTCCTCTTCATCTTCGCCAACGCCTTCATGGAGGAATTCCATTTCCGCGGCCTGCTGCTGCGGCCGTTTGCCGATCTCATCGGCCGTTTCCCGGCCAACCTCTGTATCGCCCTTTTCTTCACCCTGGGGCACGCGCCGGTGCAATACACCCCCGATATCGTTCCGTTTTTAGCCGTCCTTTTTCTGCTGGCCCTGGCCTGGGGCTATCTCATCCAGAAAACCGAGGCGCTGTGGGGCGCCGTTCTGTTCCACGCCGGCGCCGATTTGCTAATCATTATCGGCATTTACCAGACCTATGGCGTAAACTGATCCGGAACCCCCATGCCCGTCTGTTTGTCTCTGTGAAGAGTCAGGATAATCCAATTAATTAAAGGCTGTTCACTCTCGGTGAAATAGTAAAACAGCAGTTGACATTGCCGGGCGGAAAGGTGTAACCTTCCAGTTTCAAATCAGTTTTGGCGGCTGGAAGGCCAGCCATGACAACATCGTGAAGGAGAGTGTCACCGTGGATCCCATTCTGATCATCATTATTGTTGCCGTGGTGCTCATCGCGGCGTTTTTCGTTCTCCTGCTTCGAAATTACAAGAGCTGCGGCCCCAATGAGGCCCTTATCATCTCGGGCGGCCGCAAGCGTCCCATCACCCTGCCTGACGGCACGGTGCGGGAGATCGGCTACCGGTATCGCATCGGCGGCGGCACCCTGGTCCGGCCGTTCATGGAAAGCACCCAGATCCTGCCGCTGGAAATCATTCCCATGGATTTCAACATCGAGGACGCCATCTCTACCAACGGGATCCGTTGCACGGTGCGCGGCACGGCCGAGGTCAAGATCGCCGGCGATGAGCCGGCCATCTACCTGGCGGCGGAGCAGTTCCTGGGCAAATCCCTGACGGACATCCGCGACGTGGCCCTGCGCTCGCTGGAAGGTTCCTGCCGGGCCCTCATCGGTACCATGAACCTCGAGTCCCTCAACAAAAACCGCAAACAGTTCACCGCCAAAGTGTTCGAGGATGTGGAGTCCTATTTCACCAACATGGGCGTTCGGCTGCTTTCGTTCAACCTGAAGGAGATCACCGATCCGTCCGGCTACCTGGCGGCGTTGGGAAAACCGCGCATTGTGGAAGCCCAGCGGGACGCCGAGGTGGCCGAAGCCGAGGCGGCGCGCGACGCCATCATCAAGTCGGCCCAGGCCAAAAAAGAGGGCGACATCGCCAAGTTGTCCGCCGAGACCGAAGTCGCCCAGGCCACCCATTCTCTGCAGATGCGGAAAGCCGAACTGCAGGCGGAACTCAGCATCAAGAAGGCTGACGCTGATTTCTCCTACGAGCTGGAACGGCATAAGATCAACCAGATCCTCAAGGCCGAGGAAGCCAAGGTCAAGCTCATCGAGAAGGATTCCTCCATCGCTCTGGAAACGAAAGAAATCGAGCGAGCCGAGCAGGAGCTGATGGCCAAGGTCCGCAAGCCGGCCGATGCCGAAAAGTATCGGTTGCAAGCCGAGGCCGAGGGTATGGCCGCCGCCAAGCGGGCCCAGGCCGTGGCCGAGGCCGATGCCCTGACCAAGGTCGGGCAGGCCGAAGCCGACGCTCTCAAGAAAAAGGCCGAGGCCTGGAACGCTTTCTCCGAACCGGCGCTGCTGCAGCTGGTGTTCGAGAAGCTGCCCGATCTGGCCAGGGAGATGGCCGCGCCGCTGGCCAAGGTGGACAAGATCGTCATGGTCTCCAGCGACGGCAAGATGGGCTCCGCCAAAATCACCGGCGAGGTAGCCTCCATGCTGAGCCAGCTGCCGGCGGTGGTCAAGGATCTGTCGGGTTTCGATATGCAGGCCTGGCTCCAGAAACTGGCGGATAAATCCAGCCCGGGAACCGAATCGAAGTGAGCCGGCGCGGCGCTCCTAGAGGAATAAACCATGATTGCGAATCGAATTGGTCGACTGGAACTGTCACCGACACTGCGCATCAACGCCAAGGCCAAGGTGATGAAGGCGGCCGGCGTGGATATCATCGATTTCTCCGTCGGCGAACCCGATTTCCCCACTCCCGAGGAAATAAAGGAATCCGCCAAGGCGGCCATTGACGCGAATTTTACCAAATACACCGCCAACGACGGGATTCCCGAGTTGAAGGCGGCCATCCGCGCCCGTTTCCGCGAGGATCACGGCCTGGAGTATGACGCCAAGGAGATCATCGTCTCGGCCGGCGCCAAGCACAGCCTGTACAATTTGTTCATGGCCATCCTGAACCGGGACGAGGAAGTGATCATCCCCGCCCCGTACTGGGTCTCCTATCCCCAGCAAGTCCTCATGGTGAAGGGCAAGCCGGTCATTGTCTCCACCCGCGAGGAAAACGGTTTCCGCCTGACACCCGAGGAACTGAAAGCCCATCTCAATTTCAACACCAAGGCCCTGGTTATCAACAATCCGAGCAATCCCACGGGCTCGGCCTACACCCGGGAGCAGCTGCTGGAGATCTGCGAGATCGCCGTCAAGGAAGGACTGCTCATCATCGCCGACGAGATTTACGAGAAGGTGGTTTACGACGGATTCCGGATGACCTCCATCGCCGCCCTTGGCGATCGTATCAAGGAGCGGACCGTCATCATCAACGGCGTGTCCAAGGCCTACTCCATGACCGGCTGGCGGTTAGGCTATGCCGCCGGGCCACGGGAAATCATTACGGCCATGGACATCATTCAGTCCCACTCCACTTCCAGCGTCAATTCCATCGCCCAGAAAGCGGCCGTGGAGGCACTGGCAGGCGACCAGGCCAAGATCAGCCAGATGGTGGCCCAGTTCCAGGCCCGCCGAAATTACATGCTCAGCAAGCTGCGACGGATCGACGGGGTATCATGCTACGAGCCGCAAGGGGCGTTCTATCTGTTTCCCAACGTCTCCTCATACTACAACACGGAATACGGCGGCATGAGAATCCGCAACTCCTACGGCCTGTCCTATTATCTGCTCAAGGAGGCGGCGGTGGCAGTGGTGCCGGGGAGTGCCTTCGGCGCCGACGAGAATATCCGGCTGTCCTACGCCACGTCCATGGACAACATCGAGGAGGGGCTGGACCGGATTGTCGACGCCATGGCCCGTCTCAAGGAGTCGCCCAAGTTCAAGCAAATTGCTTTGCAGAACGTCATGACCCATCCCCGCCAGAACACCGAGAGCAAGCTGGATCTCTCCACCGAGGAGCGCGACGCCCTGGTCATGGAAGCGGAGGCGGCACTGCCTTACGACCGCTATTTCGAATGGAACGCCAATATCAACGGCATCATCGTCCAGTTGCGCACCAACGTGCCGCATCTGTATGATTTCTGGCTGGAGAACTGGTATCCGGCCCAGCTGGAGTCGGATTTGGAGCCGCACGGCATCATCTACGCCGTGGACGGCGTTGCCGGCCGCACTCCCTACGCCTACTACTGCCCGTCCATGAAAACGGCTGTCCTGTTCAACACCAGCTACTACGGCCAGGTCCGCCAGTGGGGCCTGGGCATGGTGGCCCACATCAGCGAGCGGATGCTCGACATTCATGGCCTCCGGGCCGCCTGCCTCGATTACAACGGCCACGGCGTGGCCCTTATCGGGCCCAAAGGAATGGGCCGGGGCACAGCTTTCTTCCGGCTTTTGGAAGAGGACAAGGCGCGATTCGTGAGCAATGACTGGGTTTTTGTCCGTTATCGGGGGTCCGAGGCCATCGCCGATGCCCCGGAACGGAAATACTATCTGAAAACGGATATCGCCGAGCAATTCCCACACTATGCCCGTATCTTCGACCGCAGCAAATGCGAGAACGTCGTCACCAAGCGCTCCGACTGGACCAACATGGCCGCCCTGGGGGACGAGTGCCCGCTGGATCTCGGGGAACCTTACTGCTACTGGGGTTCCACCAATTCACGGGCGATGGTGGATGCGGCATGGATCGGCGGACCGCAGAAAGTGCTCCGCCGCACGCGCCTGAATACGGTCATCTTCCTGGTGTATGAACCCAACGCGCCGTCGGTACAGAAGCTCTCGGCCGAGGAGGCGCTGGAGTACGTCACGGAGGGGCGGTATCAAACCCGCGGCGAGGGCGGGCTGCGGGAAGTGAAGAATCAGCCCTTTTTCAATCCGTATTTGCTGGACACTTCCGTCGATCAACAGGATCTGCAGCGTCGGAATTTCTACCAGCTGTTCCGCGTGGCGCGTGCCTTCAAGCTCAATACGGCGGCTATCCCGCCGGAGGCCCTCAAGGCGCGGCTGCGTGACGTCATCGGTTAGGAGAGGAGGACCTACATGGCCAACACACTGGGGATCATCAAACCCGACGCCGTCCGCCGCCGCCTGGTGGGACGGATTATCCAGCGCATCGAGCAGGAAGGTTTGATTCTGCGGGGTATGAAAGTGCAGCGTCTCAGCCCGGAACAGGCGCGCCGGTTTTACGCCGTGCATGAGAATAAGCCGTTTTACAAGAGCCTCGTGGATTTCATGACGTCCGGGCCTGTGGTGCTGATGGTCATCGGTGGCCACCGCTCCATCGAGCGCTGGCGTGATCTCATGGGTGCGACGGATCCGGCCAAGGCCAAATACAACACCATCCGCCGGGAATTCGGCACATCCATCGAGCGGAACGTGGTGCATGGCTCGGACAGTCCGGAAACGGCCCGCTTTGAGGTGGGTTTCTTTTTCCGAGACGATGAAATTCTGCCCAAGGAATAAATGCCATGTCGGAATCTTTATATGACACCCAATTTTATGCCCGCTTTTACCGGGATCTGCAGCGCCGGCTGAACGGCTCCAATATCAAGGAGGCCAATCATAAGGAGTTGCGGGAGCCGTCCATTGCGACGGGAACACGAACCAAATACGGCTCTTACGGCTGGAGGTCCATGGTTTCCAGTCGTATCGCCGAGAAGACGGTGGTACTGGGTTCGGAAAAGGTGCGCGAGTTTCATCTGACGGATACCAAGCGGAATTTGATCGCCAAGGCCCCCGAGGAACTGGACAAGGTGCTGCACCTGATGGAAACCATGCCCTTCGTCAAGCTGCGGCGGCAGATGGGCGACAATCCCGAATACAATCCCAAATGCAATATGTACATGTCGGTGGCCGATCAGAAAAATTTCCGGCTGGCCTACATGTGGGGCCATACCATGGGACCGGAAACCAAGGCCCCCGGTCCCGAATTTACCCTGATCCATATTCCCGAGGAACATTCCATCCGCCAACAAGCACTGGTGCTGCCCGACTACAACCTGACCATCGTGCTGGGCTCCGATTACATGGGCGAGGACAAGAAAGGCTTTTTGCGCAACGGCATGTATGCCGCCGATACGCTGGGCATGCTGGGTCTCCACGCCGGCACCAAGGTCGTCATCACGCGAGATCCGAAAACCGGCAAGCTGAAAAAATTCGGCGTATTTCTGTTCGGCCTGTCGGCCACCGGCAAGAGTACCTGGTCTTGCCACCAGCTGGGGCTGGACTGGTCTCGCGGCGAGCGAACCCTCGTCTGCCAGGATGATATCTGTTTCCTGAAACGGGACGGCTCCGCCTATGGCTCGGAATTTAACTATTTCGTCAAGACGGACGTGGATAAAAAACTCCAGGAGGCCATGTACAACTCCCTGATCCACAAAAGCGCCCTATACGAAAACGTGATGATTGCCGCCGACGGCCGTCCCGATTTTCTGGACGAGAGCCTGTGCGGCAACGGCCGCGCGGTCATCGCCCGCAAGCAGCTCAAGATCAAGGTGGGGCGCGGCCCCTTTTCCATGAAAAGCATCTGGTACCCTTCCCTCAACCTGCCGTCCCTGGACGAGCTGGATGGTCTGGTGTTCGCCTTCATTACCCGCCGCAACACCATCATGACCTTCTCCCAACGGCTGACGCCCATGCAGGCCGTGCTGGCCTATCTGTGGGGCGAGTCGAGCCATAGCTACGCCTCCAATCCGGCCAAGGCGGGGGAATCGGTCCGGACAGTGGGCACCGATCCGTTCATCGTCGGCTCACGGGCCCACAAGGTCAATCTCTTCTACCGAATCATCATGGATCTTGTCAGCAACTATCCCGACAAGGTCTTCTTCTATCAGTACAA
>JAFGRT010000190.1 GCA_016935015.1 Acidobacteriota bacterium
CCTGTCGCCTCATCGGCGGCAGCTACGTCTCGGCTGAATCCGCCCTGGCCTATCACGGCGTCATTCCGGAGCGGGTGACGGGGACCTACTGCGTCCGCTATCAGGGACGGGCGCTGGAATTCGAGACGCCCATCGGGTTTTTCGTCTATCGCCCCGTCCCCACCACGCCGTACCGCTTTTTGGAGGGGGTTCGCCGCGAAATCATCGAGGCCAAGCCCTGCCTCATGGCCGGACCGCTCCGCGCCCTGGCCGACCTGGTCTACCTGCGCCGGCTGGACTGGCAAGGGCGAACGTTCCTCACCGACGGGCTCCGCCTCGATCTGGATCCGTTCCTTGCCCTGCCGGACGACGATGTCGAGGCCATGGCGGCCGCGTTTCGGTCGCGGCGGGTCCGCCATTTTCTGCACAAGATGCAACAGGAGGTGTGCCGCCCATGACGTCTGCCATCATCCAGTCCCGCCTGCAACGTTACGACCTGGTCGCTCCCGAGGATGAATGGTACGCCCTCAAGGAGATCCTCCAGGAAATCGTGCTCCAGGCCCTGGCCGAGGCGCGGTTCTTCGACGTCGGCATTTTCCACGGCGGCACGGCCTTGCGGGTCTTCCACGGCTTGCCCCGCTTTTCCGAGGATCTGGATTTTGTGCTGCGGTCGCCGGATCCTGGGTTCGCCTGGTCGCCGTACGGCCAGGCGGTGGCCGATACCTGCCGCATGTACGGCATCGTCCCCGAGTTTCAGGAGCGGGGCGCCGGGACGGGCAACGTCCGGGCCCTCTGGGTGAAGGACACTTCCCTCGGCCGGTTGCTGGAATTGCGCTTCAGTCAGGATCCCCGCCGCAACATCGTGATCAGGCTGGAAATCGACATCGATCCGCCGCCGGGTGCGGCGGACACCCTTCATTTTCATGATTTTCCGGTGACGTTCTCGGCGGCCGTGATGGATTTGCCCAGCCATTTCGCCGGCAAGTGTCACGCCCTGCTGTGCCGGGAGTATGTCAAGGGCCGGGACTGGTATGACTTGCTGTGGTTCATCCGCGCGGGCTGCCGGGTGAACCTGCCGCTGCTGGCGGCCGCCCTGCACCAGACCGGCCCGTGGGCCGACGAGCGGCTGGAGTTGACGCCGGCGTGGCTGATCCACGCCCTCGGCCAAAAGATCGCCACCATCGACTGGCCGCACACGGCGCGGGACGTGGCCCCGTTTCTGCCACCCGCCGAGCGGCAGGGTCTGGCCTACTGGAGCCGGGCGCTGTTCATGGATCGGCTGGGGAAACTGGAACGTATCCTGATGTCACCACCGGCGGGAGATTGAGGGGGCAGGGAAGTCCTCGACCCCGGCCGGCCTGCTTGCGCGAGCCTGTTTGATTTGCGAATTTCCGGCAGCGTTATTGTGCTGTCAAATCAAGTCCCCTCCTGTGGATAGGAGGCTGCGGCCGCCGTTGGCCGGGGGGCATGGCCTGCGGTTCAGGATATCCTGATCATCAATATGACCAAACGTCGAACGCAGTCGACATTTTCAGGCTATTTTGTCGATCCCGATCGACAAAACGGCGTGGTGTTCATGATTCGAGGTAGGAGAGCCGCCGCGCCGGGCAGTGCAGCACGTTGCGCGGACAGACGGCCGGCGGTGCCGCGGATCCGCTCCCAAATGGTGGCGCCGTAAGCGTTTTCCTGGAGTGCCCAGGCGGCCATCAGGACGATTTCCCCGGATCGCGACTGGGGTACCCTATTCACTCCCGTTCTAGTCGAATGACTCCTGGTGTGCCCCGGCAGGCGGGGCCGCCACCCCGCGCAATTGCAACAACCAATCTTTCATGGCCTGGAGATATTCCGGCGCATACCGGGACCACTCTTCGCGGCTCCGGTTCCGTCGTTCCTTCTCGCAACCCGTCTCGCACAGAATGATGTTGTGGTCGGTACCCGGTATCAGACGAACGGCGAAATCCGGATTCTGCGCGCTGCGAAAGGCCTGTTCATAGGCTTCCACGGCCTGGCGGGGATCGACGTTGCGATCTTTTTCCCCCAGAAACACGCGGACGGGGATGGTGGTGAGCTCCATCACGCGGATGGGATCGACATACGCCTCGCTGTCCGGTTCCTGGGCCTGCCAACGCTCGGCGGGCAGGATGCCGGCCATGAAATCCAGATCCCTCACGATGGGATAGCGTGCCAGGAGGACTTCGCCGTACCGGACATACTCTTCATAGGATAGCGCGCCGCACACACCGGCAGCCAGTTTCCGCGCCTCCTCCGCCTGCTCGGCACTATACCCCTCGCAGAGGATCTGCCGGCTCACGAAATAGGCCGTCTGGCGGATGCCGTTTTCCCCGGCTACACCGACCAGAATCATAAAGGCGATGTCCTCCGTTTGCGGCAGGGCCATGGGAATGACATAGCCGGCCTGGCTGATGCCCCATACGCCCATAAGGCGAGCGTCCAGGCGGGGATCCCGCTTGCATTTCTCGATGGCCGCCAGCAGAATCGCGGCCCTTTCCGCACGCAAGTGCTCCCGGCTGAACGAGCCGGTGGACTCACCGCAGCCGGGCTTGTCCCACATCAGGGTGGCATATCCCGCCTCGAGGAAACATTTCTTTAGAGAAAAGAAATAGCGCCGGGAAGCGGGTCCGTCACCATGGACCATGATCACCAGGGGATGCGGCCCTTCGCCGGTTGGCAGGCGCAGTTCACCAGCCAGCGCAAAGCGGCCGGCGGTAAAGCCGAATTCTTCCCACCGCTGATCGAGGGTCTCTTTCGGCGTCGCCCGGCAACTGGTGAAAATAAGAAAAGAAAGGCATATAACCAGGAAACATGGAGCAGAACGGTTGTCCATCGGACTCACCTCTTATATTTCCTACGGAAGCAAGACAACGTTGTTTGGAAATGCTTGAATATTTTTTACACGTGAATACATAGCAAGAATGAAAGGGTCGGCCGGGGACGTCCGGCATCGACAAAAGGCTTACCCGGACCCGGCACCTGATGGTGGTGTTATGGTCCATGCCGTCCGGATCCGGCGGGGCCGCCGTCCACCGCGGCCGGCCGGATCATTCCCTAGAATCGATTTGTCCTGACCAGCCGGAAGCCCAGCCGCGGGAATGAGGTGGATGGCTCGTCATATTCCCGGCCGGGCGATACCAGGCTCCACGGCATGCCGTCATACGACCCGCCGCGGATGATCCGGAATTCCCCGGTATATGGCCCCATAAAATCCGTCACCCGCGTATTGGTGACGGCCCCCTTGTCGGCCGTCGCATCGACGACAGCGGACGGATAGGGGCCATACCAGTCCCAGCACCATTCGGCCACGTTGCCGTGGATATCCTTCAGGCCCCAGGGATTGGACCGCTTCGTGCCCACGACCTGGGCGCTCTTGATCACCAGCGAATTGGCGCAGAACACCGCCGCATCCTCCAGGTTGGGCCACAAGCCGGCCCAGCAAAAATCCGTATCGCAATTGGCGTCATGATAGTTGGGTTCATCCACCCAGAAGGGACCGGTGGTGCCGGCGCGGCAGAAATACTCCCATTCCCCTTCCGTGGGCAGCCGGAAGCCGTCGGCGTCAAAGTTGCAGTACACGTCGTCGGTTTGGTAGTAGGCGGCGGTGAGGGGGGCGCTGAACATGGAATCGGCGTAGTAGCAGGGGGTGAGGCCCTGCTGGATAGAGAGCAGGTTGGCGAACAGCACCGCCTCGTACCATGTAACACCGCTTACCGGTTCCCGGTTGGTGATCTCGGCCGCGCCCGCAGGATCGGTCGGCAGCTCCGGCTGCAAGTCGCGCAGGGCAGCCCACATGCCGCGCGTGACCTCCGTCTCCATGACCACCAGGTCCCGGGTCAGCTCATGGACGAACGGGGGGCGATCGTCGTCCACCCCGGCGCACGGCTCGAAAAACCATTGTCCCTGCAGAAAGGCGCCGGCCGGCACGGTCCACAGGTTGCCCACAATGGAATCGATGAGGGCCACCTTCCCCGTGCCTTCGGGCCGGGGCCGGTCGCCGTAGATCAGCTGGCCGTTGAAGA